>DASTKD010000169.1:0-12412 GCA_035716135.1 Ktedonobacteraceae bacterium | reverse complement strand
GAAATAGATAAAGCCTGCTCCAGTCACCCCTCCCGCCACAATCGCAGTTAGCCCGACGATAATCAATAACACGCCATTGATACCCAGCAGGATCGAGATAATGGTGACTCCCAGCGGACGCCTCATGTAATCCTCCAATCGCAAAAAAGCCAGACATGACGTTACAGGCGGGAGCAATCTCCCGCCTCAATGATACACTACAGTTTAGCCGCTTTCAAATGTCGAGCATTGTCTGGCGCGCTTTTATGGCAAAGCAGCGTTGGTATACGCCTGCGAAACGTCCGCGACGGGCGGGATGATCTTCATGGCAACCAGGAATTGCGTCATGGATTGCCAGGTCGCGCTATCGTTATAGCCCAACGGGTTCTGTCCGCTGCTTTGCCAGATGGGGATAGTGGCCTGCAATACCGCCGTCGCGTTATCGACGTTCAACCCAGGAATAAAGCTCTGGCTGATCGACACAGCCTGGGAGGGATTGGCGATGACATCGTGCAGACCTTGCAGAGTGGCCTTCACAAACGCTTTGACCACCTGTGGCTGGTTACGTAGCGTATCCTCGGTGGTAATCAGACCATTGGAGACCAGTGGCTGATAATCGGAGACGTTGAAGGTGCGCACGGCCATGCCTTGCTTTTGCAGTTGCAGAGGCTCGTTATTGGAGTAGCCAACCACCGCGTCGAAGCGATGAGCCAACAGGGCTGTTACCTGCGTGAAGCCGATGGATGTGACATGCACATCTGAAAACGACAGGTGCGCGGAGTTCAACAAAGCCAGCAGTCCGACATAGGTCGCGCCAAACAGCCCAGGCTCACCGATGGTATGCCCCTTAATATCAGCCAAAGTGCGGATGGATGAGCTAGCCGGTACGATCAGGCTGACAGGATAGCGCTGGTAGATGGTAGCAACGGTGACTACCGACAGGTTTTTGCTACGCGCCACCAGTTCTTCATCGCCGGTAGCAAAGACGAAGGTATCGTGACCAAGCGCCAGCGAGCCGATCAGGTCGTTGACAAAACCGTGATGAAAGGTCACATTCAGCCCGGCAGCTTTGTAATAGCCCTTACTTTGCGCGACATAGAAGGGCGAGAATTGAATATCCGGGATATAACCAAAGGCGATGGAAACGTTGGTCAACTGGCCTGAAGTGGATGTGGGAGTAGCATTACTCCCCCCGGTTGTCGTGGCGTTTGAACTACCGCAGGCGACCAGCGTGAATGACAACAGAGACGCCAGCATGAGCAAGGACGCAAAAAAGGGTAAACGATGTCGGGTATGCATCGGTATTTCTCTCCAATTCATGAATGTGAGCGTGAGTTAGTACATTCTGTTCGCCAGTTTTGTCAGCCCCCACGCGAAGCCGTAATACAGGGCAGCCAGGACAGCCATCACCAGTAGAGTCGCAAACAGCAACGCGCTGTCGAACTGATTACGCGCCGATAGGACCAGCGAGCCAAGCCCCTGATCTCCCTGGTTGATAAATTCGCCGACGATGGCTCCCACAATCGAAAGCGTGAGGCCGGTGCGTATCGCGGCCATGATAGCGGGCGAAGCCAGCGGGAATTCGATACGGGCAAACATCGGCCAGCCGGACGCGCCCTCGACGCGCGCGGCATCCACCAGGCTGCGATCGATGGTCTGGAAACCCAGCGCAATGGTAATCACCATCGGGAACAAGACCACCAGCATACACAGGATGAAGATGGGGATAAAGCCATAGCCGAACCACAGGCTGAGCAGTGGATAGATCACAACGGCCGGAATGGCCTGGCCCGCCGCGAGATACGGCTGGACGGTGGCGGCGAAAAGACGTGATTTCGCAACGCCATATCCCAGGGGCAAGGCGATCACCAGCGCGAGAGCGAATCCCAGCAGGCTTTCCTCGATTGTCACCAGCGCATTGCTGAAAAACAATCCCGATGCGATACCGGCGGTTAAAGCGGAAAATGTATCGCCGGGCGCGGGTAAAATCAGGTTGCTGACATGCCTGTAAGCGATGAACCAGCCCGCCAGCAGGAAAAGGGCGAGCAGGATAGGTGGAGCGAACAGCAACACGCGCTGCATGGCAGCCTGCGTTGCCTGTCCGCGCTGCATGGCCGGGTCGCGCGGTCTGCGCGCCCCCTCAACTGGCTTTGTAGCGTCGGTGTCCAGCGCCAGTTTTTCCGACATAGTCGTCTTTACACTCATTAACTTCCCTCAGTCTTAACTACTGACCGTCCTTCTTAAAAGATCCGCAAGGGCAAAAAGAACCGTCAATTCAAACTGATCCTGGGAGGCTTGTGAGGGAGACAAAAGGAGAGCAATACGGAGTAGCCTACCCGCTTGAGGGATAGACCGATTACCCTGTTGCTGCTGCGCGACAGAGTAGACAGAATCCGCCTGTATGCTAAACCTTCTCCCATCCGGACTGTACCGTCGGCTTCGGCTTTGCACCGAATCTGTCGCACAGTTGCCAATTGCTATAACATGACAACAAAGCGGCTCGCGGGCTTGGTGAACGTTTACATAGACGCACCTTACCGCCGGTCGGGAATTGCACCCTGCCCCGAAGGTCTCTATGCATATAGTATGCCATATTTTTCAAAACATTTGCAAGTGGAATTAGCGGTTTTCGGTGCGATGAAATTCCTCCGCGTACTCAACCCAGTATTTCTTGCCAAGATCACCAATACGGGCGCGCATCATTTTCGCCAGTTCCTCGGTGCGGCCAATAAACTGGCTCTCGTGGCACAGCAAAGCTTCGATCTTCTTGTCCATCGTCGAAGTAATATCGACGAAGAAGTTCACATGCGGCGCGCCCGACATATAGACTTCTTTCACTTTATGCGGCTTCAGACCCTCATCCAACAATTCGGGAAAGTCCCAGGGGTTTTGCGAGGCCGGGTAAAGGGCCATGATGGTTGCCTGACCTGCTGCCAGGTGATCGGGATGGTAGCGGCCAATTGCCATGAATGGCTCCCACGTGCGCTCCGGCGACTGACAAATCACGCGCGTGGGGCGATATTTGCGCAGCACGCGCACAATGTCGCGCCGCAATTGGATAGAAGGCTCCAACATCCCATCGGGATAATCAAGGAAAATAACATCTTTCAGCCCTAATACCGCGCCCGCGGCTCGCTGTTCGCGTTTGCGCGTCTCGGTCATCTTTTGACGCGCGGCAGGGCCAACATCGGTGGCCTCGTCGGGACCACCACCCGCCGCGTCCGTGCATATCACATAGTAGGCATCCCAGCCTTCTTCAACCCATTTAGCTATGGTCCCGGCGGCGGCAAATTCGGCGTCATCGGGATGCGCTACGATAACGACTGCTACCTTATTCTGTTCCTGTTGCTGTTCGCTCACACTCAATCTTCTTTCCAAATTTGATGTACGAGTTATTGGCTTGAAACAAGCCCTACGTCAGTTAATCACTATTTTCCCGCCAGCACAAGCAGCAGGCCACCGATTAAGCCGAGATTTTTCATGAACTGTGTTTGTTGCGCTTTGCGACCCGCCTCGCTCTCCTCTTTCCAGAACGCATGACCAACCAACGTGGTCGGCACCAGCGAGCCAATCAGGGCAACGGCGGTCAGTTTCGGCGCAATATCCAGAGCAAGCAACGTTCCGCCAATCACCATCGCGGCTCCATTAAGCGTTACTGCCGTCTCCGGTTCAGGAATACCAGATTTTTCTACTTTATCAACGCGGCCTCCAGGCTTCAAAAACGCCTGCGCGCCGCCAGTAATAAATATGCCAGAAAGAAATACCTGTCCGGTTGTTCGTAGTAGCGACATAGATCAACTCCTTTTTATGAAAGTGGCACCTGCCATTGGGCCATCCAATTGCCCTCTCTATGATTACGGAGTCGCACGGTAACATAGTTTCGATAGACCTGGAATGCAAACGACATAACCAGATCAGGCTCGTCGAGGTGAAATTCATAGCCGCCCTGTTCAGCGTTGCGCCCAGGTTCTTTCTCGTAACCGGTAAACCAGGGAGACATCAAGTTGATGTGTGTTACCGGATGCCGCCCCGTTTGTTCGGTATACACCAGGTTGGGGGCTTGCCAGCCGGAGTGCGTATGTCCGCTGATATAGAGGCAGCCATTGCCATGCTGCGCCAGAATCGCCCGCGTCTCGTCGGAGTTTTGAATAGAGAAAAACGGCATGAGCGAGTGATAATCGCGCTTTTGCTCAGGATGACGGTCCAGCACAGTATTATAGAGCGGGCAATGGGCAAAGATTACGGCGATATGGGCGGGATGTTTTGCCAGCGCCGTCTTGAGAAATGCGAGCGTATCCTTTGTGAAACGCGGTTCAGGATAGCCGATGGGGTCGAGCATGACACACAGAACTTCGCCCTCAACCCGGTAATAATGGGTGGGTTTGCCCCAGAAAGTGACAAAATGCTTCACAAACTGATCAAGGTCATCCTCGTCTCCGTTTCCCGCCCACAATTCATGATTGCCCAACCCTGGATAGAATGGAATATCGCCAAGATGCGCGGTTAAGCCCTGCCGCGCTAACTGGTAGTTTTCGGGCAAGGCCGCCTCGACAATATCCCCCGGCGAAACGCAGAAAGCTGGCGTGCCTTCCCGCGACCAGAGGGCGCGAAGATCGCTAAACATAGGCGCGAGGCGTTGGGTATGGTAGGCGCGCCACTGTTGCGGCGCGTTGTAATGCAGATCGCCAAAGGCCCAGAAGTAGAGCAACTCGCTATTATCACTCATAGTCTCACCGTTTGCCTCTTTTGCCCATCTTGCGCACCCAACGCAGCGGAGCAGTCAGGGTATAAAGCATAGTACGCATGGCGGCATTCTGCCAGATATTTTTGAACTCAGACCATTGCATTTTCGGGTCCAGACATGTGACCCGCGTTTCCACTACCGCCGCCTGCGCATCAAAGCGCATCGCCAGGGCTAAAAGCGTGTGTTCCCAGAACTTATTCTCCGTTTTATGGCCGCCAAAACGCAGGCCGATTTCATAGATGGGGTCATTGGCGCGTATCAGCAACTCTACTTGAGCTATGGTAGCGTCACCTTCGGTGTCTACATAGGCGCTAAAGGTAATCCAGCCTGCGAAAACATGCCCCTGCGGAGTCATGAGCGTAAAAGACTCGTCATCGGCATAAAGGACCATTACACCTGTCGAAAGCGGCATACCACCCGGAATAATGCGCAGGATCGCTACCTCGCCGGGAGCGATGCCGGTCAGTGGCGCGTGAAAACGGTTCCCTTTCGGCCAGAAGGTCTCAAAATGCTCTTTCCATACTTTGATAACCTCGACAGGACTGGCTGTGACTCCATCCAGACGTACTCGATAGATTTTTTGCCACATCTGGCCGAATCCCTGCAACGGGCTAAGTCCCTGCCGCCCTTCCACATTGAGGTTGAGCGCGCCGCTCCGTAGCTGAGTTACTTTGAATACAGAGGTCTGTTCCGCCCAGTAGGTGGCATCGCGCGGCTTTTCATTGCCAGGCGTGTTCGTAGGTGGGGTCTCCATGGCCGATTCCCTTCTAGCATAGTGAGCCTGACAGGTATTGCTACCAATGGTTCACGTTTACTATTTCAATTGCGATGGCACGTAGCCTCATCAAGCTCCTATAATTCCTTGAGATCAGCCTCATGGGTCTGGGCTAACTGGCGCTCCTGCTGCACCTCGTACAATTCAGCCGTGATGGTTGGCGGCACAGATGTGTCTTTAGCGACCTTCGCTCGCTCGATTTCTATCCGCACGAGGAAGAAGTAGAGTACGCCGCCGAAGATGGACACCAGGCCGCACCACGCAGCCCAACTACCGGCATAGTTTGGTATAATCATGGAAATCAAGCCCAGAAAGCAGTAGTTGACACCCGTGATGACCGCCAACCACTTCCAACCAGGACCTTTACTTGATGCCAGGAATCCAGCAATCAGTAGCAAGATCAGCAGTAATGCCGAGCCGATCCAGTGCAGGCGCAGGGCGTGAACATCATTGGTGGTCATGCCAATAACCTGGTAGTAGATTTCCTGGTGGATAACCGGATCAAGGAAGATGGCGTACAAGATGGTAAGCCCCAACAACGGCAGACTCAAGCGGCCAGTACGTCCCACACGCAGCAAGGCGCGGCGATCAGGATAGGCCAGGATAAACAAGGCGGCTATGAGGAGCAGAACCAGCCCACCGAGATTGAACGGCGTAATGCCGATAGCCAACAAAATGCAACTGAGTACGAAAAATTGAGCCAGCAGGGGTTTCTCCTGCGGTTTGCGTAACATACCCAGCATACAGCCCCCCAGTAAAAATATCGCCAGAGCCGATAACTCGGCGATATGCCAGAGATGCGGCTGATCGGGAGGATTCTTCAAGAACCAGGCCGGAATGAACTCAAACGAACCTGCAACGAGCAAGATAACCAGGAGTACACCGGCGAGAATAGTGAATAACGTGCCGCGCCGCGCTTGCGAGCGAGCAATCGGATTTGTCTGACCTGTTTGTGTAGCAGCCACGCTCTATGCTCCCTTTCTCTTATAAAATGATAATGAAGTTCGCTTTTTACGCTTTGATAGAAGATCTGTGTATAGCCATCAAGGTCACATCGTCTTCTTGTTCCACCTGATCGCCTGTAAATGTTTCCAGTTCATAAAGTAAGAAATCGATGAGCGCCGTACCATTCTTACGGGTTTTCATCAGGTCCATGAGACGCGGGAAACCAAACATATCGCGCTCGGCATTATGCGCCTCTACCAGGCCATCGCTATAGAAAAGCAGGCTGTCACCCGGCTCTACCGTCGCTTCCTGTTCATCGTAGCGTGTTCCTGGCATCATCCCCAGTGGCATACCGGTTGCTCGCAGTTCGCTGACGCCGCTGCTGTGACGCCAGAAAGGCAGATCATGACCGGCATTCGCGTATTGCAGGCAGCCATTGGCCGGATTCAGTATAGCATAGAAGCAGGTGACAAACATCCCGGTTGGAATAGTCGCGGCGAGCAGGTCATTCACTCGCGCTAATATCTCACCAGGAGACGCGCTCTCCTGAGCAGCCGTGCGCAACATGGTACAGGTAGTCGCCATCAACAGGGCGGCAGATACACCTTTATCTGTGGCATCACCGATGACGATGCCCAGCCTGCCATCCGCGAACGACAGGAAATCGTAAAAGTCGCCTCCCACCTCGCGCGCGGGGTGATAGGCGGGCATTAGTTGCCAGCCCGGAAGAGGAGGTACATCTTTGGGCAATAAGGCGCGTTGAATGTATTGAGCCGTGCGCAATTCCTGCTCGATGCGGGTGCGTTCCTCCAGGCGTGCTTGCTGCTCGACCAGGAGCTTTTGCTGCTCGATACTCTCGACCAGTTGTTGCTCCATCGCATTGAATTGCGACTCCAAAAGTCCAATCTCGTCTTTCTTACCGATCTGCACATGCTGCGAGTAGTCGCCCTCGGCGACTCGCCCCGTTGCCTGCACCAGACGATGCAGCCGCTTTATCAGTGGCCGCGTAGTCAACGCGCCAAATACCGCGCCGATAGGAGCCGTGATGATGAGCCAGAATATGGCTGTGAAGAGCAAGAAGCCCGCGATGGAGAAGATGCCTCCGCTGCCGAAATTTTGCGGCTTCAACTGCATAAAAATTGCCCCCACCGGCTGTTTTTCCTTATTCAAGACTGGTTGGGCTACGGAAACGATGCGCCCCTGCGAAGCGACATCTACCACGTTTCCCTGTTTCCCGGCCAGGGCATCACGCACCATCTGCGCATGGGCCGACAACAACCCGGTAGCCGCTTTTGAGATCGGGTAATGCGCCGGGTCCGAACTGGCAAGCACCTGTCCATTGGGCGCGATGAGCAATACAAAATCTATCAATTTGGGATCAAGCGCCGCGTCAACTTCTGGCAAAACAATTGAAGAAGGTTGGCCCGGCTGAAAAGTAGAGGCAGGATTAAGGCCATTTCCGCCAGACTGGACAGCCGCTTCCAGCGCGTAGAGCTGCGCGGTAGATTTGGCGCTCGACAAGGTTGCCGAATCCACAAAAGGCAGGCGTAATATCACCAGAAAAAAGAGCGAGGCAAGCAGAACCTCTACCAGCAGAGCGCTGACAACAGATACCACGACATAGGAAATGGTCATACGCACGCGCAATTTTGACCAGGACTTCAGTTTTCTATCCTTGTGAATGCGCTCCTTGCGCTTGCTGACTTTTTCTTCGGTCTTCATAACCCTCTCGCAAAACGATGATAATCTATATAACCCACACCTGTAGAAGCAATGCAAATCTTGCTTCTACAGCTCCTTGCCCGGAGACAACATCAGGCCATGTTGTGTAATTTTCTGCGTTAAAAAACTGGGGGATGGTTCATCTCTCGCCCCAGGCCATTCGTGAACCATATCGAAACAAACAGTGATACTGGTTGGTTTCTTCTTTCCTTCTTTACTATCGTACCATATTATCTCATATGGTACCTACTTTGTCATTGCTGCCGCTCTCGTCACGTAGAGGCTGAGAACAGCAGCAATGTACCGCGAAATCCCTTTCCAGGCTCAATTGCAAGTTACTCCACATCTCCCCCCTTCGCGGAACTCACTGTAGAGATCGGCGAGCGCATCTGGCTCAATAACCGCAAGGCCAGCAACGCGATCCAGCCCCAGCCAGCGATGATTGCAACGCGTTCGAGCAGGCCAGTTGGCGAGTTAGGAAGAACACCACGCATATCGAGTAGCGCCACGACGAGGCAAGCAATGAAGGACACCGTGAATATAATTCCTGTGACCAGCGAGTAAAAAGCCCAACCACGCCAGGCCGGGTCGCTTGCGAAGCGCCGCGCCAACACAAAAATGGCAATCGCCAGAGAACCGAAAACGAGAGGGGCATTGGTACCATGAATCGTTCCATGCAAGGTTTGGAAGCTACTTGAGGTTCCCGCCGGGTAATAACCCAGGCTCGGATCGGTAACAAAAATGCCAGCGATGAGGAGGAGCAGCCCGAAGATGCCCAGCAGCACTGGTCCCCAGACCGCGCCTTTGCCCGATCGAAACACCTGTCGGAGTCCTAAAGCGAAACAGAGTATGAACACCCCGCAGATGAGAAAGTTCGCAATTTGCACCCAGCCTTGATTGCTCTGGCTGAGATCGCTGACGAAATTGTGCCACGCGCTATAGCCGGGGCGAATAGCTCCTTCGATCAGAAACACGACGATGAAGAGCAGCGGGCCGACGACGCCACACGCGATCAGCAGCCTGGTCGTCAGGGGATAGATTTGCGTTTGATTGTTCCTGGTCAGCATATAAAGATTTTCCTTTCCCTCGTTTGATTAGCACAAAAACTAACCGAGACCTCCAGCAGGCTCGATTATGTATCAGGTTTGAGGGCTATTCATCCATCACTGTAGCAAATGCTGAATCAGGAGCTGTGCCAGCCACACTTCATAGCGCTCTGGCGACCAACGTTGTTCCACGACAAGCATCCGATAGAGATCATAGCTTGTCAGCGCCCATAGTACATCCGTGGCCTCTTCAGTTGAGAGGTCATGATGCAGCGCCTGGCGTTCGTGCAGGTATGCAATCAACCGCGCCTGGTTCTGACGCCGTCTCGCTCCGATTTGTCGCGCCAGGTCTGCCAGTTCGGGGGCCACAGCACCGGCAGTTCGCAGCAATTCAAGCTCAGTAACAAGCGGCTCGTAGGCCCGGCGCGTGATCTGGGCAACAAGCACGAGCCGCTTTGACGGCTCCGGCGTAGCGCGAAGTTCGTCCAGGAGTTGCTGGACGTGGGCGCTAAAAGCGTCAGGATTGATGAGTTCAGCAAGAATCGCGCGCTTGGAGCCAAACACCGCCGAAACCGTTTTTGGCGAAACCTCGGCAATCTCGGCGATGGCCTCCAGCGTGGTGCCTGCATAGCCTCTGCTTGCGAACAATTCACGGGTCGCGGACAGGATACGCCTGCGCGTCTCTTCCGCCTGGCGTTGACGCGCCCGCGAGTGATAGGGACGTTTTCCCTCAATAAGCGGCACTGTATCTTCCATAAGAAGGATTATACACTATTCAATAGGGAAAATACTAGTCAATAGGCGTCTTTACAACGAAACTTTTCACGCGCTTTTACCGAGAGGCGAAAGCTCCTCAAAGAGCGTCATTCTGGAAGGCACCGCAAAATGTACAGGAAGGCGCGGTAAACTGGGAAGGGTGGTGAGAAAATCAACGTCTCATCACCCTACTTCTTAAAAAAGCAAAGCAGGACTTCGTATCCCCAGAGTAACAGCCCTGTCACGAAAAGAAGCAAAGCGCGTTTTTCAAGTCTTCAGAGCGATAGTGCCTTATCAAAAAAACGTATGCCGACTATACACGTATTAACCCGGCAGTATCGGTCCCGATTATCAGGAACGAAAAAAGCAAAGCAGGCGTCATCGTTCTTTTCAGCGGATCAGGGTGTGAAGAAAACCTCCCACGTGACTGATCACCATCTATCGACCAAACCTAATATTGAAAGGAGACTTATATGTTCATTCACTACTTACTACCGATCATCTTACAATCCTGGTTTTACTTATTCCTTGCACTGGATCAGTTCAGTAGAATCATGGGGTGGATTACAGCTATTGGAATGGTTGTTGGTATATTCAAAACCAAGTAGAGGTGGTGCTGGTCCACCAACAGCCCCGATACGAGACAGAAAATTCACAACACATTGCCAGTCACCAGATCTCGCCATTTCCAGAAGCTTCCCACGGACATCATTACGAAGAATCACAGACCATTGTTCACGACTGAGTTTGCCTAAAACAATTACATCTTCTTCGATTTCTTCAGCAAGCTCGATGTCAGGCTTCTCATCAGAATTCTCAAGAAGTAACGAGCGCAGCCCAGCCGACCACACAAGCTGATGTTTCCCTTTGAACCAGCAAGCATATTCTAAAAATACAGGTTTTAATTCGTCGCATCCCTGAGCAATAAGAGAAAGCATGGCAAACGGTGTAAGATGTTCGTCGCTATGCCCACTTTTCAGATGAGCTTTTGTTAGTTCCGCCGCTGCTCCCCACGGGACTTTAGAAGGCTCCCGGCCAAACTTTGCAATATAATCTGCCACGGCTCCACTCGTTTTATCAAACTTGAAGCCGTGTTCATTCATGCTCAATCCCTCACTCTCAGCACTCCTTTTCCATCGCTCACGAATAGCTTGCGAGTATGCTTCAGCATCAATGTCTTGAGAAAAAAACACTAATTCATGACAATGCGGGTGCCAGCCATTCAGCTTCGACCAAGTAACTTCTCGAACACTTACAGTTCCAAGTACATCGAACTTATTCCGCAATTCTTGAGCAGCACGTCCTTGCTTTACCTTTTTCCTGGCATTGAGAAACAATTGTAAGAGTTCTAAGAGGTTATCATAGCGATTATGCGCTATTGTATATGTGGCAAGATATACAGATCCTCCATCCGCTACGCATTTTGCAATCGCTTGATCCAGTTCAATACGCCGCCGTTCAGAGATTTTTGCGGCGCAGAGGGGACAAACCCAGATGGAACCGCACACCATCAGTCCTTGATAATGCGCTGACTGGCGTGATGGTGAGTACATAATATCTACAGTAGGAGCCTGGCAACGGCGCATACAGAAAGCTACTCGTTCCTGCGGCAGAAGTGACTGCGCGGTGCGCTGAAGTTGCCACCGTACAAGCCGCCACTCAGGATTCGCTTGTTTGATTTCGGGTTTAGCTTTAAGTGAGGTATCACTTTTCATCCCTGTGTCAATTCCCTCTTTCCACCTTGTTAAAGCTCAGCAACCTCTGGCGAAAGGTGCCGAGCAACAAAAAAATACGTACATTGAATGTGTTGGTTTGAACAACATATTAAATAAATCAAAGCTGCTCAAAACTTGCATTTAGGCATTTACATTTATAACTATTGAGGAGGTTATCTAAGAACGAAGAGACAGTTTAATAGTACCTGTGGTCGGAATATTACAATATTAGGGAGTCAAAAGTATTATCGTCCAATACTTCACTAAATATAGCATTGGACATTGTGGCAGCCAGAACGTATAATACCAATATTGGCAAAGGAGATGTATGAACGGCGAGATACGAATAGTACCCATACAGGGGATTGGCGAAATTCCTTCAGGCAGTGACCTGGGGCTTCTTATATTTCGAGCCATGCAGGCGCAACAACTGAAGCTGCAACGGGGCGATGTACTTGTTGTGACACAAAAGATCGTCTCAAAGGCCGAGGGGCGCGTGGTCAATCTCGACGAGGTGCAGCCCTCGCAGTTCGCGCGTACCTTCGCACAAGAGTTCAATAAGGACGCCGCGCATGTAGAGGTGGTGCTGCGCGAGAGCAGGCGCATCGTGCGTATGGATCATGGCGTGCTAATTAGCGAGACGCGACACGGTTTTATCTGCGCCAACGCGGGCGTCGATGAGTCCAACGTGGGAGGAGCGCGTGTCCTCACCCTGCTGCCACTCGATCCT
>DASTKD010000168.1:0-3556 GCA_035716135.1 Ktedonobacteraceae bacterium | reverse complement strand
AGCTATAGCCATCCCGTACAAATATTTCATGCGCCGCCAGGATATTGGCGCGCGCGTTATAGGGAGAGCTTGCGGCCTCCGAGGTTCCCATCCAGGTACTCGGATAAAGTATTTGAAAGACGCCCTCGGCATGGCTGCCGCCAATCGAAGTAGGATTATAGGCGTTCGGGTTCAAACCAGACTCGCATCTCGCAACTTGCAAAGCTCCGCCGGCATATGACCCGAAGACCTGTTCGATCATAGTCGCCACCGGCGATTGGCCTGGACCTGTTGGAGCGGGCGGTGGCGATGTTGGCTGCGGAGTGGCAATGGGAGGGTTGGTAGGCACCGGCGTTGGATAGACCCGTAGTGCGCTGATGGGAGCCGGGTCTGCCAGTTGGGGGCGCGGCCTTGTCACCTTCTTTGGTTTTGTTTGAGGGTATCCATTTTGCCCGGTTGAAACTGACGTTGCCTGGCGTCTGGTCGGATGCGCTGTCGCGCAGGAGTTTGTTGTATGGGACGGGCAATTCACTGTCCCGCTCTGCCCATTTGAATGTGATTGCGTCATGATATTGCCACCACCAACCACCCCTACCACTACCAGAACTGTCATTCCTATGGCTAACTTCCTACGAAGAACACGCTTACGAGTTGCGACAAAAAGGTTCATGAGGAACTTTCTAGCTATTCTACCAACAAAATCACAATGGCGCTAGTCTAACATAGACGACTTGATACATATTGATATGTTATGAAACATAGCCGGTATGTACTAGCAAGAATGGATAAGTACAGGTTCATTGTCATTCTGAGCGCAGCAAAGAATCTCTCGTCGGGCCACGCGCGGATTCTTCGCTGCGCTCAGAATGACAGGGGAGGGGATTCAGTCTCGCGCTGGTCAACTCACCTTGTCGCTAGATTGCGCTATACTATCATCATGCGTGAATATGAAATCCTGGCGCGCGGCCTCTTCCGGCCTGAGCAGCTTGTCATTACTTACAATTCAGCGCTGCGTATGCCTACCAGCCCGGCAATTCAGCGGTGGATGGATGCTCTGTGGGCGCAAAAGCTGGTGATGGCGCGTGAACGGGGCGTCCCGCTCTTTGATGCGCCGCTTTATCGTTTTGTGGATGAGGAAACGCTCGGAGATGGTACCCTGCACTTAACGTTGGGAGATAGCGGCTACAAAGAATATGTCACCACGCGCTCGCCAGAGTTTTCCAGTGGTCGGCAGCGCTCGGAACTGGGCAACGCGCTCGCCGTCTGTTCGGTGGTAGAGACCAGTGACGGCTACATTCTGCTCGATAAGCGGCGCGGCGTCGATGTTTATGTTGGACGTTACCACGTTATCGGCGGCTTCTTTGAGCGAGGCCGCGACAGCCTGGCAAACGGGCAGCCCGACCCATTCGGAGCCATGCGCCGCGAAATACGCGAAGAAACCGGCATTCTGGCAACCGATATTGCGGAGCAATATTGCCTGGGTCTTGTCTACGACCTGGCGACGCCCCACGCCGAACTCTGCTTCCTCACACGCCTGCGCATCCCCCTGTCCGAAGTCAAAACGCGCGTGCCGAAAGAAGACGAGATCAAACAACTGGAAACTCTGTACGTCACGGAGCAAAGCCTGCGCGATTTTATCACCCGCCATCACGGTAATATTTCGGCGACGGGTGAGCCGAATCTACTGCTGTATGGGGAGCTGCTCTATGGTAAGAAATGGCTCTAAGCGACGCCCCACCCCCGGACGCCCACAAGGGGCGTCCCTACATTACACGGACACCCATCCCCGCCCCCAACCGGTGGCATTGGGGGTAGGGGCGTCCGGGGGTCTTTCACTAGTAGGTTTTTTGGAATGGCGCTCGTCGAGAGGCCAGCGAGCTGTCATCCTGAGCGCAGCGAAGGATCTCAGGACCCGGCGCGAGATCCTTCGCTGCGCTCAGGATGACAGGCCAGATGAGCGCCTTTCAAAAAACCTACTGTTGAAAGCGTCCGGGGGTGGGGTGTATTCGTAATGTAGGGACGCCCCTTGTGGGCGTCCGGGGGTGGGCGTCTGGGGTCTGTCCCCGCTATCACTCTACAATCTTCCCGTCGCTGATTTGCAATATACGGTCGGCTGCTTCGACGATGGTGGCGTCGTGGGTGGCGACCAGCAGGCCGATGCCGCCGGTGTGGGCGGTTTCGCGCAGCAGGGCTGCGATGGTGCGGCCCGTCATGGAGTCCAGGTTGCCAGTTGGTTCATCGGCTACGATGAAGCGCGGGGAATGCACGAGGGCGCGCGCCAGGGCCACGCGCTGCTGCTCGCCGCCGGAGAGTTCGAGACCGCGATGATGGGCGCGGGGGGCCAATCCCACTCGTTTCAGGGCTTCGCGCGCCAGTCGGATGCGTTCGGCGGATTCCGCGCGCGCCAGGCGCAGGGGCAGTTCCACGTTTTCCTGAGCCGTCAGGGATGGGAAGAGGTGCGCGTTCTGGAACATCATGCCGATGCTTTGGCGGCGCAGGCGGGCGCGCGCGTCCTCGCCCAGCGTCGCCAGGTCGCGTTCAAGAATGAAGACATGCCCGGCGGTAGGATTATCCAGCCCGATTAAGATATTGAGCAGCGTGGTTTTGCCCGAACCGGAGCGACCTCGCAAGGCCACAAACTCGCCCGGCTTGACGTGCAGATCGATGCCGCGCAAAGCCTGCACCACCACGCTTCCCAGGCGGAACTCGCGTGTCACGCCCCGCGCCTCGGCGACGGTCTTCAATGCCGTTGCGTCTGAACTGGTTGAGCTGGCTGTGTCCTGCATCATTTCACCTCTTCCTGCATGGTTGACTGTCCATTATGTGTATTCCCGTTGGTTGACGAACCATTGCCATTGCCGTTTCCGCTGCCGACCGGCCAGATTTCGACGTGATCGCCCACGATACGCACCTCGGCCCGTCCCTTAAAGGCGATAGTCTCTAATGCTTCTTTGGGGAGTTGCAGGCGTCCCACGCGATCGATCAGCACCGACTCGCGGTGCGTCTGGCTCGGCAGGCCGATAACCGCGCTGGGCAACGGGGTGTACTCGTTTTGCGCTTCTGCCAGCGGGGCTTCGCGGCGCACTGTCTCCGTACTGGTGCGCCCGTCGCGGATGGCGATGGTGCGATCAACCACCGCCGCGATGGCGATGTCATGCGTCACGATGATAATGGTGATGCCCAATTCTTGATTGACGGTACGTAGCAGTGTCAGGATTTCATGAGCGGTGGTCGAGTCCAGTTCGCCCGTCGGCTCGTCTCCCAGCAAGAGTTTGGGCTGGTTTGCCAGGGCGACCGCGATGGCGGCGCGTTGTTGTTCGCCGCCCGAAAGCTGATCTGGCCGTTTCTGTTCCATCCCCTGCAAACCCACCAGTTGCAGCAGTTCCACAGCGCGGCGGGTACGTGTGGCTGCATCGGCTCCCCCCAGCACCTGTGGTAGTTCAACATTGGCCTGGATGCTTAACTCCGGCAGCAGGTTGCGCCCGCTCTGTTGCCAAACATGCCCGACCGTGTAGCGCTGGTAATTAATGCGCTGCGCCTGGTTCAAACGGGTCAGGTCCTGTTTATCAACAACACA
>DASTKD010000167.1:0-13947 GCA_035716135.1 Ktedonobacteraceae bacterium | reverse complement strand
TTGCTCTTTCCCATTCCGGCTCTTCCTGGCAATCATTCACAGGTCGTGATCCCTACCCGATATATTCTTGAAAATTCTCAGGCAGTGGCTTATTCATGGCCTTGAGGAAAACGGTAGCTTTGCCCAGGAAAATCAGCGCCGCCTGGAGATAGACATCCAGTTGGAAATCAACCGGTGTCGCATAGCCGTTTCGATCAACCGTTTTCTGCCAATCTTCGTCCGATAAAGCAGAAACGACCGCTTTCATTTCGTCGTCCAATGTCTGAAGCCACGTCTTGAGCCGCGCGACGCTGCCATCCAGGCCAGCTTCCGAGTTGCGATATGACCAGTCTTGCTTAAAAGTTTTCAACGACTGCGTGTACGAATACTCAACCTCGCCCATTTCCCGGCATAAGGCTCCCAATGTCATGTTCTGTCCACCGGGACTAAACGCAAGGTCGGCATCGCTCAGCGTATCTAATAATGCCGTGCGCATCCCGTGCGTTCCCTCAATCCAGGGCCACTTCTCTTGCATATAGCTATTCATGTTATCCTCTCTTCTATTGAATTGTGACTAACGCAACGTATATGATAACACATAATGCCCTGATATGATTGTAAAAAAGCGACAAATAAGAATATTTATTCTATAAAAAACAGGAGGCAAACTCGTGAGCTTGTCTCCTGTTTTTTTATCGTGTATTTCGAACGTTGTTCCGCGCTACGGGAGAGCGGAATTTAGTAGCGACTACCGCGATTGTAACCGCTGCCACCGCCGGAACGACGATCACGCCCGCCGCCGAAGCCGCCGCGACCACCGGACTGACGCTCGCGCGCCTCGTTGACGGTGATGGTGCGCTCGCCCAGAATAGTACCGTTCAAACGGTCGATAGCTGAACGCGCTTCCTGATCGTTGTTCATCTCGACAAAGCCGAAGCCTTTGCTGCGCCCGGTGTCACGATCAGTGATAACGGTTGCGGAAGCGACTTCGCCACCCTGCGAGAAAAGATCGATCAGATCTTGCTCAGTAGTCTGATAGGGGAGACCCCCTACATACAATCTCATTAATGTATGCTCCTGTGACATCTCTCATATGCATTGACGCTCGAAGAAACCATTTCTCACAGAAGCGATACAATCCTTTTCTGATGTCATACGTATATTCTAACACATAATGCAAGCATTTTATTCCCTCATATTTTCCCTGGCGGGGATTGTCTATCTGACCCACAAGGGTTATTAGCTTGTCCCACAGGATGGTAATCGCTATAATGTGCAAGGTGATACAAATTTAGACACGCGAGGACTGCCGGAGTTGTCAGAGAAACGCACTCGTCTCGTCCGGGAACTGATCGAGACCATCGCCTTTACGCTGTTGATCTTCCTGGTCATCCGCTTTGCCGCGCAAAGTTTTCGGGTGGACGGCGCAAGCATGGAACCCGGCCTGCACACGGACGAGTATGTGCTGGTGAATAAAGTGGCCTATCTCTTTCACCCGCCGCAGCGCGGGGATGTGATCGTCTTTCACTACCCGCTGGATACCAGCAAGGATTTCATCAAGCGCATTATTGGCATACCCGGCGATACTATCGTGACGACCAGCGATACAGTCATAGTAGACGGGCAAACATTGCGCGAACCATATATCTCGATGCCTTTTAATTTCGAGAATAATACGTGGAAGTTGGGGCCAAATGAGTTTTTTGTAATGGGTGATAATCGTGACAACAGTCTCGATTCA
Organism: Ktedonobacteraceae bacterium; assembly: GCA_035716135.1. Classification (GTDB taxonomy): domain Bacteria; phylum Chloroflexota; class Ktedonobacteria; order Ktedonobacterales; family Ktedonobacteraceae; genus CF-113. The sequence goes on along the minus strand of DASTKD010000167.1, from coordinate 12,227 downwards.
CGAACCTGGGGACCACTCAACCGGAGTTATATCGTCGGAAAGGCCGTCGCGGTCTACTGGCCTTTGAGCAACTGGGAGTGGGTCAACACCTTTTCCCCGGTATTCACGAGTATCAGGTAGCCAGGACGGGACAAGCCCTGGCAGTTAGACAACGAGGTTTGAGTTGAATAAATCATCACACCTGGCGCGCGAGATTGTTGAAACCCTTGCGCTGACCTTGATCATATTCCTGGTCATCCACTTTACCATTCAAAACTACCAGGTTGACGGCACCAGCATGGAGTCAAGCCTGCACAATGGTCAGTATGTGCTGGTCAATAAACAGGCGTATCTCTTCCAGCAGCCGGCGCGGGGCGATGTGATCGTCTTTTACTGGCCGGTTGATACGACGAAAGACCTTATCAAGCGCGTAATTGGTTTGCCGGGGGATACCATTATCACCACAAGTTCCACTGTGCAGGTGAATGGCGTGGTGTTAAAGGAGCCATACGTCAAAGTGCCAATCAATCTGGATGGACGCAAGTGGGTTGTGCCGGCGAATAATTACTTTGTGATGGGTGATAATCGCCCGTACAGTGATGACTCGCGGGACTGGGGCTTTGTGCCAAAAAGTTATATAATTGGCAAAGCGGTCATGGTTTACTGGCCGCTAAACAACTGGCAATTTATTAATACCTACTCGTCTGTCTTTAATAACATCAAACCCGGCCATTAAAGGAAAAACGTGCATGAGAGACCCGAACCAGGATTACCCGGTACGCTCGCCACAACAACGCGCGCGCAACCCATACGCACATGACGATGATACAGTACCCGAATCACGCCTTCCCAGACGATCTATGCACCAGCGCGAAACGCCGGTTCAGCCCACATTACCGACGGGAGGCGCAGGCAAAATGCTCGGTATCGCCCTGGTAGCGGGTATCCTCGCCGCCCTTGCGAACATTGTTACCACGCTGGTCAATGCGCCGCTCTACCAGCAAGCCGCCAGCTATGCCGGTCATCCCAACCAGATGCCGCTCAACATCGCCTCAGCCATATTCGGGTTGTTCGTGCTGACAGGTGTAATCGGGTTGGTGATCTACTTTATCGCTGGATTCATCATTGGCAGAGTAGCGGTAGCGCGCAAATTTGGCTTCTTCGGCGGCTTTGTGGCAAGCGCCATCGCGCTGATCATTGGCTCCATCGTCCAGTATATTCCGAACTACCCCGGCAAGATCAATACAGGCTTCAGCAGCAATCCCCTGAATGTCGGAGGTGGCCTCATAGCCGCGCTCGTTATTCTTGTGGTAGTGGCTCTGATAGGCGGTCTGTTAGGCTGGCTGGGCGCAAAACTCGCCACCCGCCGCCACCCCTATTACGGCGGATTTGAAGAGTGACGAAAACTCCAATAAATTTTGCCAACCAAATGCATCCATGACCTAAAACGGCCGCTCTGGTTCTGATGAATTTTGCCCTAAAAGCCTGGCTATTGGTTCAGCCCAGGCCAGCAGGTGTTCGTCCTGCATAAAGCGCCCGGCACATTGAAGGCCCAGGGGCAGGTCATTAGCGGCGCTTCCGGCAGGTAACGAGATGGCGGGTACTCCCGCGTGCGTCCAGGGCAGATTCATTAACGGGCTGCCCGTGCTGGCAAGGCCCTCTGGCGCGGGGCCGGTAGTTGATGGACACACCCAGAGATTGATACCTTCGCGCTCCATCGTTTCTTCCAGTGCCTGGCGCAGAGCGAGTCTGCCGGGGAGCATTTCCGCCAATTCCTGATCGGTGATTTCCTGTCCTTCGCGCAGAGCGGCCAGCGTGCGCGGGCGATAGAGCGAGGCGTAGCGGTCGAACCAGGGCGCGTGTTCGCGGGCCATTTGCGCGGCAAAGATACGGTTATGGCGGCGGTTAATGACCTCAATATCTGGCAAAACCTGCGCGCGCCGCACCGTATACCCCGCTTGCTCTAAAAGCGCGAGCTGCTTCTCAAAAACTGCCAGTTCCTCCTGTGACGCCTGAGCCAGAAAGGGTCCCGCGGGTACGCCCAGGATAGGAAGCTTATCAGAGATCGATAGTTCGGCTGGTCGCCAGTTTTCGCACACGATTGAGGCGGCAAGCGTAGTTCCCGCCACATCTTGCGTAAAGATGCCAGCATGTTCTAACGCTTCAGAAGACAGAATCCAGCCGTTGATAGGGATACGCGCATGGCTCGACTTGAAGCCAATGATGCCACAAAACGCCGCTGGACGAATAGTCGAGCCGATGACCTGCGTGCCAATCGCCAGGGGACAATAGCCAGCCGCCACCGCCGCTGCCGAGCCACTGCTCGACCCGCCGGGTGTGTGGGCGAGATTATGCGGGTTGCGCGTCGGCCCCGGCTCAAAATAGGCAAACTCGGTGGTGACGGTCTTCCCCAGGATAAGCACACCGGCGCGCCGCAACGCCTTGAGATAATCGCCTTCCTCCCCAGCAAATGTTTCGGGTGGAAGCGCTGAGCCGCAGCGCGTCAGAAAACCATCCACAAAGAACATATCTTTGATGCCAACCAGGATACCATACAACGGCGGGCGACTGGCAGGATCAGGGTAACGCGCCTGCAACGCCCGCGCATCGGCAAGTAAACGCGCGCGGCGGTCATCTTCCGGCAAAAGCGCCTGAATTTGCAGTTCCTCAGCCTCGATACGATCACAGACATCGTTGATGTAAGTGAGCAAATCGAGATCACCGTTACGCAGGGCGATAGCCGTTTTTATGAGTGGAGCGGCGTGCAGAAACATAAATATGACTCCTTTCAGTTGGAGCATCATAGATAGAGAGCAAGTAGATGTTGTATTGTAGCATCAGGAAGAAGCGATGGGAAAGAGAAGGTCTGGCAAGCCAACACCCATCAGGCACAAGGAGAGCCATTTCGCTATATAGATTGACAGATGCTGCATTGGCTTGTACACTTGTACCAGAAGAAAAATGTGGGGTTGGAGAAACCTTGAATCGGCGAGCTGGACTGGACAGAAGGCGAAAGGACAAATTAAATGGCCCGGCACATTGAAGATGAGGTAATCTACTACTACGATTCCCACTCCACCGAGGAGGACCTGATGGGGGAAACGGCCTTCCATGCCGCACTCGTGCGCTATCTCGTCGAAGTATTAACGTGGTTGTTCCAGGGGCGGCTCTCTGCCATTTACGAAAATCTCAATATCTATCAGACCGCCAACTATAAAGAATATCCTCTAGCCCCGGATGTGGCAGTCATCCAGGGTATCGCTTATCAACTTACTACCAGGAGTTGGCGCGTGGGCAAAAGCGGACCCGCCCCCCAGGTGGTCTTCGAGATTGCCTCAGAAGAGACGTGGAAAAAGGATCTGATGGAAAAACCCGCGAAGTATGCGCGGATGGGAGTGCAAGAATACTTCGCCTATGACCCGCACGAGCTTCCGCTGCCCGCCAGTAGAAACCGGCGTTTGTTTGGCTGGCAACTCGATCAAGACAGCCAGACCATGCAGGAGATGCGACCTCGATCTAATGGTTCTCTGTGGAGTTCAGGTCTGGATAGCTGGCTGGTGCCTGATGGAGTTACTTTGCGCCTCTATAATCGAGCTGGTCAGATGAGGCTTACTCGTGCCGAGGCACTGGCAGAAAAACTGCGCTCGCTGGGCATCGATCCCGATCAACCTTTATAATAAGGACACAGCAAAGCGGTCACATTCAACAGGAATATGACCGCTTTTGTGTAGAATTCTCTTCCTACTTTATTCGATTGTCACAGACTGCATCACATCGCCTGGGCGGATGTTGCGTACTACATCCATGCCGGAGGTGGTATCGCCGAAGATGGTGTAATTGGGCGGCAGGCCGGGCTGGTCTTCCAGGCAGATGAAGAACTGGCTGCCGTTGGTGTTGGGGCCAGCATTTGCCATCGCTACTGTACCGGCCTTGTAGGGGCGTTTGACCGGCTCGTCGTTGAAGCGATAGCCAGGGCCACCTCTGCCGGTGCCGGTGGGGTCGCCGCCCTGGATAACGAAGCGCGGCTCGACGCGATGGAAAACCACGCCATCATAAAAGCCGTCACGCGCTAAAGCGACGAAGTTATTGACGGTCTGCGGCGCTTCCGCCGTGTTCAGTTGCAGGTGAATATCGCCTTTATTGGTCTTGATGGTCGCGTGATAGGTTCTATTCGTCTCTACCTGCATAGGCGGCGGTGAGCTGTATTGTTTGGATGCCATGAGTGTGTTCCTTCCTGGTTTACGGCGCTGGAACCACAATTACGTGATTCATCACGTCGGGTACAATATTCTTGGTTTTGGCGTCGTCTGGATTTGGCCCCTGAATCTTCTGAACCACATCCATACCCTGTACGACACGCCCAAAGAGATTAAACGTTTTATTCAGGGTTTTGGTATCGTTAGCAGTTGTAATAAAGAACTGGCTGCCGTTGGTATTAGCGCCGCTATTAGCCATAGCGATAACGCCCTCTGTATAGTTGCCTAGCACAGGCTCATCCTTAAATTTATACCCTGGACCGCCGCTGCCATTGCCCAGAGGATCGCCGCCCTGGATGACGAAACCGGGTACCACGCGATGGAATTTCAGCCCGTCATAAAAGTGGTTCTCCGCCAGGAAGACGAAATTGTTGACCGTCACAGGCGCGTATTGCGGATCAAGCTCGACCACGATCAGGCCGCGACTGGTGTTGATGCCCACACAGTAAAACCCGTGAGTATTGATGAACATGCTCGGCGCATTGGGGTAGCTATGCACAATCTTCGCAAAAGTGGCGCTATCGGGCGCGGGCGCGGTATCCGTCAACTGCTTCGTCACCTTCAAACAGGGGGAAGGATTGGGCAAAGCCAGATTTGGCTTAACGGTTGGCACGGCATGAACAGCAGCCTTTTTGGGCGGCGCGAACGGTCCAGCTTTGAAATAATACAGGCTAACAATGCTGGCAGCGATCACGAGAAGGGTCAGGCCAATGGCCCAGGGATAGCGAGCCAGCCCACGCGCAGGGGGCTTGTATCCCGGCATGTTGCGGCTACGCTGCGGTTCTTTCACTTCTAATTTTGGCAGCGAGGTGGCGTGCGCTTTCGCAACCCTCACATTTCGTTTATGCTCAGCGCGTTTCGTTTTCGGCATGAGATTCCCTATCACTCCTTAATGAACACCATCGTTTCGTGCTATAATAACCCTCTTGCGCGTTTGGGTCAAGTACCAGAATGCTGTTGTACCAGTCGCAGCAGCATGGTATGCGCGCTGACCTGGTAGCGTTGCGCGAGCGAGCGGACAAATATCTCATCCAGGTAGTCGACAGGCTTTTCTCTGAGATCAGCAGCAAGCATGGCCGTTGGCATGAGGAGTTCAGCGGCAACGATGCTGGCTTCACACTCGCTGAGATCAATTTTCAATGATGTTTGACGCAAGCTTAGAGGAAAGGGAAAGTCGCGGTCGATATGAATGCCCCTATGATGATGCAGTTCAATATGCGCCAGTTCATGGGCGATCGCAAAACGCTGCTGGAGCCTGTCGCTCAGCGCGTTGATACCGATAACCGGCCGCCCACCCTCCCAGAGCAGTAATCCTATCAGAGAATCCTCGTAAGGAACATAGCGTAATTGTACTCCTCTCAATTGCGCGATTTGCTCAACAGGCACCGGCGGTTCGCCCATCCGCGCAAGCGCGAGCAACCTGTCAATGGCTTTTTGCAAACGTTCATGATTGATTTTCCAGTTCATTCTGCAACCTCCAGGACGACCGCAAGGGTCGCCCCTACCCTGTCCGGGCGTTATCCAAATTCGTATATGGTACGGGCGACCCTTGCGGTCGCCCTGGAAATTCCGCCAGCGCGCGCACTTCTTCAGGAGTAGGCTCGTCACCGGGAGGCGCGGGTTTCTCAACAGGACACCAGGGACAGCTATGAACCGGGACGGGCGGTTTCTGCATAGCTCTGGCGACCTGGACGAGATTCTTGATATTGAGCAGCATGGCTTCCTGGGTTAAATGAGCGAATTGCACCAGGTTTCGCTGGTTGCGGCGCACCAGAAAGCCTCTGCCGGGCGGCATGTCGGTCATGCGCACGCCGAGGATGGGCGCATCGTTGGGATCAGAGCCCAGCACGACACCCAGCCGACCTGCGCGCGCCTGCGTCAATAAGGGGTCCGTGCGCCCCAGATCTGAGGAGGTGCCAGCCACAAGAATATGCAGGCGCAGGTCGCGCGACTGGATCAGATACTCCTTCAAATCATTGATGGGGTTTCTACTCAGCGCGTTTAACTGATCGTAATCGTCGATAACGAGCAAGATGGGAGCTAAATCCCCGCCAACAGGTTCATCATCATCTTCGTCCTGCCGCTCCAGTTCGGTCTGCAAACGCGCCACGCGCGCGCGCAATTCTTCTTTCAATGTAGTGATGGCGGCAACCAGTTTTTCCTCGCTGTCCGCGTACTGCCAGATATTTGGCAGGCGGCGCATTGGGCGCGACGTGCGCCGGAAATCGACCAGCATGACCTTCGTGCTGGCATATGAAGACGTGCTGGCAAGCATCATCAGGCATGTTTGCAGCACACCGGTGCGTCCGCTGCCAGGCCCACCCGCTACCAGCACATGAGGAGTATCGGCGTTCACTTCAAGCGCAATCGGCTGAAGCGAAAGGTCTTCGATGCCAACACGCATCCGTAGAGCGCGGGATTGGGTAGATTGGGAGAACTGTCTATCGCTAAAGGCCGCCTCAACCAGAAAATCCTCGATATGCGCGTATTCGGGGAGCAGTTGGATAGGAGGAGCAGCATCGCCATTGCCCCCGGCTTCTTTTGCCATCGCTGTTACCAGTTCCTCCAACAGGCGATTCTGCTCGTCATCGTCTTCACCTGGCACGGGCAGGGCGATATGCGCTTCATCGAGCGTCTGCCCCCGCCGGTAGCCGCGCCCCGGAACGGCGGGATCGAGATGGGCGGCGTCATTCTTGCCCAGGAAAATTAGCGAGTCGGTCAATTCAACCAGGCGCAGACCCACGCGCAAGTCAATCAAGCTCATCAACTGTGAGGGAACGGCTATGGGACGGTCAACGCTCAGGACAAGATAGACGCCGTAGGTACGCCCGAAACGCACAATCGCCAGCAAAAGGTCCATTTCTTTATCAAACGCCTGCTTAAATTCAATGAACTTATCAACCACAAGCACAACGGCTGGCAGCTCAGGCAAGGATGGCTTTTCCTGGCGGCGGCGTTGATAGGCCAGGAAATCATCGATCTGTTGATCGCGGCAAATGTTTTTGCGCTCCTCAATGATACCGTGCAGTTTGCGCAATAAGCGGCGGATATATTCGCCATCAGCTTCTCCAAAGATGCCGCCCACATGGGGCAGCTTTTCAAAGACGCGCAGCGCCTGACCGCCAAAGTCCACCAGGTACATGTATAGTTGCGCGGGAGTATGCGTCCGCGCAAGCGAGATAATCAGGGTGCGCAGGAAGACGCTTTTGCCAGAGCCGGAAGCACCTGCTACCAGCACATGCCCGCCCTGGCGCGCCATATCGAGCATGAAAGGCTCCTGTCGCTGCTCCACCGGCAGATCAACCAGGCCAACAGGACAGGTGAGCCAGCCATAAGGCGGTTGCGCTTCCGCAAATTCAGTAGCGGCGGCTGGCTCGACGCGCTGCGGCAGATCGTGGCGTGAATTAATTTCTTGCAGACTGACGCGATTGGGCAGAGGATCAGGCCAGGGCCGGAAGAGGTCAGCGCCGATAGTAGCAGTATATGGCTCGATCAAATCCATCAGCACTTTCTGGTCGGTAACTTCTTCCGCGCCCATCGATGCCTGTTTTGCCAGGATGATCGATTCATTAGAGACACGCGCAGGTTGCGAGATACGCGCGCTCTGAAACAACTCGAAGACTTCCGCGCCAACCTGAAAATAGGCGCGACCAGGGATACTAAATGGCAGCAGTCCGGCCTCGGAACGCCCCAGCATGTCGCGGCTATCCTGTACAGACGCTACGCGCAGGCAGATGCGGAACTTGAGATTGGACCAGATATTGGGATTGACAGCGCCGGTGGGCTTCTGCGTTGCCAGGATCAGATGCACACCCAGGCTGCGTCCTTTCTGCACCACGCTAACCAGCCCTTCCATAAATGTAGGATGTTCTTTCGCCAGTTCCGCGAATTCATCAATGATAATAAAGAGATTCGGCAAGGGCTGGTAAGCGGAGGGATTCTGCGCGCGCATAGCCTGGTATTGCGCGATCTTCCTGGCGTTGGCTCCGGCCAGGATGTGTTCGCGGCGTCTCAACTCGCTCTTGAGGGCATGCAGGGCGCGTTCGGTCAGCCTGCCACTCAGATCGCTGACCATGCCAACGGTGTGCGGTATCTTCTCAAAAGGCTTGAAGGCCGCGCCACCTTTGAAGTCTACCAGCACAAAGTTTACCAGGTAGGGATGATGCGTCATCGCCAACCCGACGATCAACGAACTGAGCAGTTCGCTTTTGCCCGCGCCGGTGGTACCGGCGATGATGCCGTGCGGACCATGCGCGTTGTCGTTGAAATCAATCCACACCGTGCCATTCAACCCCACACCCATCGGGATTCGCAGGCGTCCAAAGGGCGGTTGACCCCACCATTGCTCAACGTTGACCTGGTCGGCATAGGCTATGCCAGGCAGGTCCAGCAGACGCACATTGGTAGGGAGGTCAACGGCATCATCGCCTTCGATAGCGATGTGCAGAGGCGCGAGTTCGCGCGCGATGCTGCGCGCCATCGCCACTTCCATAATATCAGGACGCACATTCTGCAACGTTTCACCTGCGTAACCGGCAGCTGCGTAATGCAGGTTCTCGGCATCGAGAATGCGCACGATACCGCGACATTCGCCCGGTATAGCCTGCTCCTGAGCCACCAGGTAAATGATGGAGACGCCCAGTTGCTCGCCCAGCTTGAAAGCGCTGTTCAAGGCGGGATGTTTGCGCACCTCAATATAATCATGCACCATGACAACCAGGTGCGGCAAAGGCATTTCCTGATTATTCACCGTTGTATTGGAAGCGGGTACATCGTTATCACCTCTGGTAGCGCGCTGGGTCAACTCTTCCAGCAGCACATTCAACAGGAGATCGGCCTCCTCTTGACCGGAAGCAAATAAGCGGTCCAGCCCGCCTTGTTTGCTCTGCTTGAGGAGCAGCGTGTGTGGCAGTTCCTTTAGCCATATCCAGTCTTGCTGTTGTGACGTAGGGAACAAGCCCAGAATACGCACGTCTTCCGGTGAATGTAAGGCGGCGATCTGGCATAAGAAGCCGCGCGCGAAGTCGGCCACAATCTGACGTGGCCCCGTAATACCCAGTGACTTGACCTTTATCAGCGGAACACCGCACGGAATATCTTTAACGAGGGCGAATTCCTGCTGCAATTCTTGCACCGCGTCCAGCATAGGGTGCGTGACATCCATTTCGGGAGCCTGTATCTCGATAGTGAAAGGACACATACCCCGTCCTACACGTACTACCAGAAAATCCGGGTCGTCGGGGCGTCGTTCCCACAGATGGGTGCGCTCATGAATGAACTCTTCCAGGTCGGTATTATCAGGGTCTTTGAGCAGGGTCAGGTTGCGCTGCTCGCCGGCCTTTTCCTGCAACTGCGCGTACAATGTTTTCAGCAGGTCTCGATACTTCTTATCACCCTGCTTCCATTGCCGCTTAACCTGCTTTGTTTTCTGACCATTAACTGCCATATTCATGAGTGGCGACATAATAGAAAAGGCCAGCATGGGGAAGAGAAAAAGCATTTGTTGCGGAGAGCGTTCACCGGCCAGGTAATAGACGCCAACCATCAAGCCTACCATAACCAGAGGCATTATCAGCATAATGCTGGATTGTCTGGGAGGAAGGGCCTCACGCTCAGGAGGCGCAGGAATAATAACCTTTCCCCGCGGGAATGAAGGCCAGATACGCGGCGGCCTGTTAAAGCTTTCGCGCGCCGTGTTCTGTGTTTGCGACTCTGCTACTGGCATCTCTTTCCTCGCTTTAATGCTACTGGCAAAATATCCTACAGACCTATTCGACATATTGGCATGGTCTCTCAGTGCCGGAAGTCCCGATACGTGATGCCCGGATTACCCAAATAGGCCATGTCAATTTTTTGATTCCGGCCTATTTTTTGAATTTTTCGACCAATCTATGTGGATAAGTTTGTGGATAAAGCTGGGGATAACCGGGGATAAGTGTTTACTTCCGGTGGATAACTGGAGGATAACCTATGTTATGTCATGCGGCACGCTCATACTATGCATGAACTAAGAGAGACATATCCACATATCCACAAAGAATACTACCCGCTTGCTATTTGATTTACGGACGCGGATTCGCTACACTAGTGAGGCACAGATTTTGAGTTCGAGAGAGTTTTTTACCCTGAATCCAGTTCCAGTCGAGCGCACAGAATCGAACCTATGTGCTATAATCCGCCTGAGAGGGTATATCACTACGAGAGAGCAAGCATGAGGTAGGCGCAAGCGTGGAGAAACTGTTACCGCAAAACATCGAGGCCGAGTGCGGCGTGCTTGGCAGCATCATAATCGATCCAGAAGCCATCGTGCAGGTGTCGGATTTCCTGCGCGCCGATGACTTCTACCGCGACGCGCATCGCACGATCTACGAAGTGATTCTCCAGCTTTTCGAGGAACATGGACAGGCGGATTTCATCACCATTTGCGACGAACTGGAGCGCAGCAACAGGCTGGAGGAGGTGGGCGGCGCGAGCTATATCACCTCGCTCATCAACCAGGTGCCGACCAGCGCCAACGTCGAATACTACGGACGCATCGTGGAACGCACCTCGATCCTGCGCCGCCTGATTCATGCCGCCGGACAGATAGCCGCCGTCGCCTACGACTCCAGCGACGCCGATGCCGCGTTGGAGAAAGCCGAACAGTTGATTTTCAACATCAGCCAGCGCCACGCCCATTCCGATTTCATGCATATCAGGGAAATTCTGGCCGACTATATGAATAAGCTCGACCAGTTGCACGAGCATCGCGGCTCGATTGTGGGTGTCCCCACCGGCTTCGCCGACCTGGACCGCCTGACCGGAGGGCTGCAAAAGTCTGACTTGCTGGTATTGGCAGCTCGACCTGGCATGGGTAAAACATCGATGGCACTGAGCGTGGCGCACAACAGCGCCGTCAAATTCCAGCGCTCGGTAGCAGTCTTCAGCCTGGAAATGAGCAAAGAACAACTGGCGCAGCGCCTGCTCTCGATGGACGCCGGTATCGATCAGCAGCGTTTACGAACCGGCTGGATCGAGGACGACGAGTGGGATCGCATCGTGGTGGCGCGCGATACACTGGAAGAGGCCAGCATCTGGATCGATGACACGGCCAGCATCTCTACCACCGAGTTGCGCAGCAAAGCCCGTCGCCTGCAAGCCCAGGAGGGCGTAGACCTGATTATCATCGACTACTTGCAGTTGATGCAGGCCACCATCGGCGGCAGGCGTAATGAGAACCGCGTGCAAGAAATCTCCGAGATCAGTCGCAGCCTGAAGGCTCTCGCTAGAGAACTGAATGTGCCTGTACTGGCGCTGGCGCAGTTGTCGCGCGCTGTAGAGAGCCGCCAGTCAAAGGTGCCGCAGCTTTCTGATTTACGCGAAAGCGGCTGTCTCACAGGCGATACATTGGTATACCTGCCAGATTCAGGTATCTACAAGCCTATCGCACAACTTGTTGGTTTATCGGGGTTTAAATCGCTTGCTTTGAATACTGCAACGTGGAAACTGGAACCCCGCGAAGTCACTAAAGCCTTTGCCACTGGTCGTAAGCCAGTGTATAAATTGACAACTCGCCTGGGTCGTTCTATTCGCGCAACGGCTAATCATCAATTCTTGACAATACACGGATGGCAGAGACTTGATAATTTGTCAGGTGGAATGAGAATCGCTTTACCACGCCGCTTAGAAGGACCTACAGAAGCTAACATGAGTGATGCCGAATTAGCCCTTCTCGGCCATCTTATCGGCGATGGTTGCACATTGCCCAAACATGCAATTCAATACACTACTCACGAGCTAGAGTTAGCTGAAATGGTAGTAAGCCTGGCAAAAGAGGTCTTTGGTGATGCAGTCACACCACGTATCAGCAAAGAACATGATTGGTATCAAGTATATCTTCCTCCAAGCTATCACCTTACGCACAAGACGCATAATGCTATTGTTACCTGGCTAGACAACATGGGTATCTTTGGTTTACGTTCATATGAAAAACGGATACCCGATAAAGTGTTT
>DASTKD010000166.1:0-2457 GCA_035716135.1 Ktedonobacteraceae bacterium | reverse complement strand
GACGACATCGCCGCCGCCTGTGGCCAGCTCAGCACCCACGAGCGCCACAAACAGGCGACAAGTGCTGTCTCCGAAAGCAGTGATTGAGGCGAATCCGCATCCTTGCGTGATTGACTCATTCAACGACGAGCACGATCCTTCCGCGTCCATGGCTCCGTTGACCGTACTCGTGGGCTTGCTGCGCCGCGTTGAGCGGAAACGTCCGCCCGGCAAACGCTTTGAGATGACCCTCCTCGACCAACCGGCTCAGCGACTGGAATGGGACACTGGCTGACCCTCGGCTCATCAGGGCGTGTACACCGCGTGCCTGCGCTTCGGCCTGTGGCGGTGGCCCAGCAATGGAGATCAGAGTCCCGCCATGTCTGAGAACCGCCAGAGAATGGAGCATGGTTTCTGCTCCAACCCCATCCAGCACGAGATCTACATCATGAACCATACGCTCCAGCGGAGTTGTCGTGTAATCCACAACCAGATCTGCGCCAAGGCCGCGCACAAAATCGAGATTGGTCGGAGAGGCAGTACCTATAACCTCCGCGCCCTTCCATTTCGCCAACTGGACCGCGAACAGCCCCACTCCGCCTGCCGCTCCTTGAATCACCACGCGCTGACCAGCTTGCAGGTTGCCATGATCTAACAGCGTTCGCCATGCCGTCGTCAGGCCAACCGGAACGGCAGCGGCTTCGGCAAAGCTCAAGGATTCTGGCTTGAGCGCCAGCGCCTCTGCCGGAACCACTATGTACTCGGCGTAGGCGCCTTCCGCAACTGGTCCATAGACCGCCTGCCCAATCGCATAGGCGGTTGCTCCGGAACCAATCGCTTCGACCACGCCTGAAGCCTCGATACCAGGAGTATAGGGAAACGTCACCGGTGCGAAACTCTTCATCGCACCTTCACGGATTTTCCAGTCAATAGGATTTACGCCAGCCGCATGGACGCGCACGAGCGCCTCTCCCGCCTGTGGTTCCGGGCGCGGCTTGTCTTCGAGCTTGAGTTGTTCGGGCCCGCCGTAGTTATGTACCTGGATGGCCCGCATTGTTGGTGCAGTCATGGATGTTATTCCTATCCGAGCGATTGTATCCAGCCCGCAATGGCCTGCCCCACATCATCGGGGCAATCTTCCTGTGGCCAGCGAGACGTCTGTAACGTCACCTCTGTCTGTGCGGGCCAGGTGCGGCAGTATTCTCGCAAGGCTCCACTCAAGATGGCGGCTGGATGATCACAATTGATGAACAGCTTGGGAATCGGACTTTGCTCAAGCCACCTGGCGTACGCCTCATAGATTTCAGCGACATCGGCAGGCTCACCATTGATCGGAATCTGACGCGGAAAGCTCAGCATGGGACGTCGTCCTTCGCCTGGTTCAAGGAAGGGGCGGCGATACTCCTCCAGCTCTTCATCGGTCAGGCTACGAAGGATAGCCGAGGTAAGGAACCTTTCGATAAAGATGTTCTGTTCCAGGATCATCTGATCCCCTGCCTCTCCGCGCAATGCCTGGATACCCAGCCGCACGAACTCCGGAAAGTCTTCCCAGGTGAAGGGCCTGACATTCGCTTCGATATACGCAATGCCTTTGACGGCATCGGGATGGCGGCGGGCCCAATCAAAACCAAATGAGGCCCCCCAATCGTGCATGACGAAGGTCACGCGCTCGCGGACACCGAGCTGTTCCAGGAGCGCGTCCAGGTAGCGGCGATGCGCGACGAACGAGTACGATCCAGGGCCGCTGTTAGGCAGCTTTGCCGAATCACCCATGCCGATGAGGTCAGGGGCGATGCAACGCCCCAATGCTTCCAGATGTGGAATGACATTTCGCCAGGTGTAGGATGATGCGGGATTGCCGTGCAGGAAGACGATTGGGTCGCCGCTTCCCACATCCACATAGGCCATCTCCTGCCCCAGAACCGGTTGGCGTTTCTTCTGATATGGAAATGTCGCGCTGATCATGGTTGACTCCGATTCCCTTTCTTTAGTCCGGCAGGATACTCGTTATCAGACCCTGCACGAGTTCTTCAGCGAATTGCTGATCTGTCTTGTCAAATGGATCATGCCCAAGCAGGTGGATCATGAACACGCGCTGGTGGCATGCCCCCAGTAGCAAAGTGGCAATGTTTAGCGCTGTGATCTGGCGCCCGATTCTCCCAAGCGTCTGCTCCTCTTCGATATAAGTCGCGACCAACGTAAAGATGTTCTGCGGACCGCCGTTGATCCGTTGAGCTGTTTCGCGATACCGCATCAACAACCCTTTGTCAGCCAGATAATTGACAGAGATCGGGAACAGCTGGTCGTAATATCGAACGACTGCTGCTACCACGGCTGTCAGATTCTCACTGAGCGTGCTGGCGCCGGCCGGATGTGTCTGGATGGCGTCGAATAAGGCTGGCAGGCGTCTGCTCACCACCGCGAAGAGAATATCTTCTTTGTGGTCGAAATGCCTGTACAGCGCGCCTTCAGAGAGGC
>DASTKD010000165.1:0-6117 GCA_035716135.1 Ktedonobacteraceae bacterium | reverse complement strand
TTCGTGACGCAGATGATTACAGGCGTTCTCAGTCGGGCAAAAATGCCGCTGTGCCAGGTGGTCAGTGACGATGCGATTGATCTCCTCCGGCATGGCACGGTTGAAACTGCGCAGTCCCGCCTCTACGTGCGCGATGGGAATGCTCAGTTTGGCGGCAGCCAGCGCCCCGGCAAGCGTGGAGTTGGTATCACCGAAGACGATCACCCAATCAGGGCATTCCTTAATAAGTACCTTCTCGATGGCCGTCAACATACGCCCGGTCTGCTCTCCATGCGAGCCTGAACCGATTTCCAGGTTGTAATCTGGCTCTGGTATTTCGAGTTCGTCGAAGAACTGCGCCGACATATTGTAATCGTAGTGTTGCCCGGTATGGATGAGTATTTCTTGATGTTGCCGCCGCAGGATACGACTCAGTGGCGCGAGCTTGATAAACTGCGGACGCGCGCCCACAATGGAGGCAAAGCGCATCAGGCTTTCCCTCCCAACCAGGGCTGATCGAGACGCGCTGTATTATGGGTCGCAAAGTTCAGCGCAAACATTTCCTCTTCCTGCTCCGCCATCCCAGCCTGTCCACCATCGCCAATAGCAATATAACGAATGCCCTGTTGTTCAACTTTCTCGCGCGAAAGCATCATGCGCCCGTCAAGTAGCGCCTGGCAACCGCTAAATTTGCTGAAGTCGGTATCATAATACGCGGAGTGAGCCGCCTGCACGATGATCGCGCTTATTTCACTTTGCCCGTCCGGCGATAGTGGCGTATAGCCCATCGCGCGCAACTCGTCATTGCTGTAGAGTGGATCGTCCGCAAAGACGCGCGCACCATGCCGCAGGAGCGCCTGCCTCAAAAAACGGCCGCTGCTAAAGGCTGTCTCGCGCACATCGCCACGATAGCTCACCCCCATAATCAACACAGCTTGACTGGCAAGCGAACCGGTAATCGCCTCGAGACGCTGCACGGCGTATTCCGCCATCGTATCGTTGACCTGGCGCGCGGCGCGGGGCAAAAGCAGGTGCGCCAGTTGCGCGCTATCCTGCTGCATCTCTCTCTCAAGCAGGCCATTGATGAGAAAATAGGGATAGACGGGGATGCAGTGACCTCCAACGCCGACGCCCGGCGTGTGAACATGCGAGTAGGGCTGCGTATTGGCGGCAGCGATGGCTGCCATGACATCCAGACCGTGCATATCGGCATATTGCGCGAATTCGTTCGCCAACGCGATATTGACATCGCGGTAGGTCGTCTCGACCAGCTTGACGAACTCGGCATCATTGGTAGAAGGCATGGCGATAATGTCGGCCTCCAGCACAGAGCGATAGAACGTTTCCGCCGCTCTGGTGCTGGCCTCATCGATACCGCCCACGACTTTAGGGTAGACCTGTAAATCATGGAAGATGCGCCCGGACGACACGCGCTCAGGGCTGTAGGCCAGCAGGAAATCCGGCCCGGCCTGAAGATTCGAGGTCTGTTCGAGGATACGGCGCAGGCGCAGCGCGGTTGTGCCAACGGGTAAGGTCGTTTCATATATGACCAGTGTTCCCGGCTGCAATCCGGCACCAATCGCCGCACTCGCCGCGTCAATCGCGTCGAATTTGATCTGATGCCGCTCATCAACCATTACGGGAACGATAACCACCACCACCGAGGACTGCCGCACGGCCTGCGCTGTATCGCTGGTCGCCATCAGCAGCCCCTGGCTTACCAGGCGCGGAACCTCTACCGCCAGTTCCGGCTCCTCCTGCACATGCGATTGACCCGCGTTGACCTGCTCAACAATCTCTGCATTAATGTCACAGCCGGTAACATGCCATCCATGCATAGCGTAGCATGTCGCCAGTGGCAAGCCTATCTTGCCCAGTCCAACCACAGCCACCGTTGCGGGCGCGTGGCCGGTTGCTTTGTCCTCATACATAGTATTACTCCACATGAGCCGCCACCAGAGTTTCTATCTTCTGTGGCGCATCGTTCATCTTGCCGGCCTGACCGGAAAGCTGCAAAACTACCTTCAGAACCGCCATGCCGTCCTCGCCCGTGACCGAGGGCAGGCTATCGTTTGCAATCGCCGCGAATACGTCTTCGTACTCCAGGCGCAACGGTTCGGTCTTTTGCACTTTGAGACGGGTCATCGTCCCCTCGCTCACTCCGGTAAGCGCGCGCATGGCGTCCCAGTTGGTGGGAGTATAATCATTCTCATAGAAATAGAGGTCCTGTGTCAGGTAATTGATGAGATACATCCCTCTATCGCCTGTGATACTCAATTCGCGCACCTTCGTTGGTGTCAGCCAGTTCACATCGAGCATACCAATGGCCTCGTTGGTGAAACGCAACACGCCCAGCACCAGGTCTTCACACGTCGCGTGGATACGGCGCTGTGTCTCAGCATAGACACGCTCGATCTCCGCATCTGCCAGGTAGCGCATCACGTCGATGTCATGCGTCGCCAGGTCGAGCGTCACCCCCACATCGCGGATGCGCGGCGGAAATGGCCCCAGCCGCCGCGCGTGCATGTGAAACACCTGCCCCAGTTCGCCCGCCACTATGCGTCTTTTGACCTCGATCACCGCCGGGTTAAAACGCTCTATATGGCCGACCGCGATCTTCGCGCCGCGCCTGCGCGCAAGCTCGATCAACGATTGGGCTTCCTCGATAGTGCTGGTCACAGGCTTCTCGATCAGCACGTTGATGCCCTGCTCCAGCAAATACGAGGCGACTTCAAAATGCAGATAGGTTGGTACAACGACGGCCACCAGGTCGGGATGCGTTGCTTCGACCAGATGGCGATACTGTTGAAATCCGGTGACATGAAAGCGGCTCATGGCGCGTCTCAAGGTTGGTTCGTGCGCCTCGGCGATGCCGACCAGTTGCGCCTGCTCTTCCGAAAAGTCTCGCAATACCCGCAGGTGATTCATGCCCATCGCGCCTGCGCCAACCACCGCGACTCTTACTGGCATAGATCAAGCACCTCTCTAACAATTGTGGCAAGATCATCTTCGCTAAGCGCGGGATGCACCGGAAGCGATAACACCTGGCACGCCGCTTTCTCCGCTTCAGGCAGCCATGGAAGAGGATTCGCCGATTCGGCAGGCCGCGCCGCCGTCAGGGTTCCCGCGCCGCTCCCGTTGCTGTTTTTCAGGGGGCCAGTAGGCGTCTTCACGATGGTGGTAAGCTGCTCATCATCCAGAGGGCGAGCGGCTATACGGTAGAGGTCTCGCGCTTCCGTGTAAAAAGGCTGCTGGTGAATAGGGCAAGGGTAATGCACAGCAGTGTCGATGCCCCGTTCGCGCAAGCGAGTCACCCATACATCGCGGTCGCCTTCGTCGGGAACGCGAATAGTGTACTGATGGTAGACATGGCGATACCCGTCACGCTCTAGCGGTGTCTTTATGAATGGGCTGAGGTGTTGATTCAGGTAGGATGCATTGGCGCGACGTTTTTCAGTGAAGCGTTCCAACTTTTCCAGTTGAACCAGCCCGATAGCGGCCTGCAGTTCCGTCATACGCAGGTTAAAGCCCAGCGCGATATGGCGATAGCGTTCCTGCTGTCCATGACTACGCAACAGGCGCGCGCGTTCGGCAATCAGGGGATCGCGCGTCGTTATGATGCCGCCCTCGCCCGTCGTCATGTTTTTGGTGGGATAAAAGGAAAAACAGCCTGTGCCAAAACTGCCCACGGGTTTACCGTGAATACTGGCGGCATGCGCCTGACATGCATCCTCGATGATTAGCAGATGATGCTCGTCAGCGAGGGCTTGCAGGCGCTGCATATCGCAGGGATTGCCATAGAGATGCACCGGCATAATGGCTTTTGTGCGCGGCGTAATCGCTGCTTCCACCAGCACGGGATCAATATTATAAGTCTCTGGATCAATATCAACGAAAACAGGGATAGCGCCCACCAGTAAGATTACATTCGCGGTGGCGGCAAAACTGAATGGAGTGGTGATTACCTCATCACCATAGCCAATTTCATGCGCGATTAACGCCAGGTGCAGCGCCGCCGTGCCACTCGATACCGCGATAGCTTCTGGTACCTGGCAGAGATCAGCAAAGCGTTTCTCAAAGGCAGCGACTCGCTCCCCCTGCGCCAGTTGACCCGACCTCAGCACCGCAAGCATCGCGTCTTCTTCCTCCACTCCTAATAGAGGATGTGCGACAGGAATAGATACCCTTTCCACTTCTCGTCTCCCAAACTTCATCTATCTCATCTATGACATGCCGGATTATGCTAAAGCATATTACCTGTAAACAGTATACGAATCGGCTCAATTGATCTGTCTCTATATAGCTTTCATTGACCCTGCTCAAGCGTAACGTTCCGCCTTTTTGTAACGTATTACTAGTATCAAAGACCTAAACTTACGCAAGGCTGCTGGCGTATTACTTTATGAAAGTACTTTGAAACCGTCATATGATTGTAGCAGGTAACGAATGCGTATGAAGATACAGTCAGAACCTGATTCGATCTCAGGTAATTACCTGATGTGACAGGTTTCAGGAGTCGATACAATAGCATTAGCATACAAATGTTCAGCACACATACTACGCGATGAATGCTGACCACGGAGCCATACGGAGGAGTCCGGCAGCTGATTTTGTCGGGGAGTTTCCCGAAGGGAGCGTGGAAAAATGGCAATAGATTATCCCACGAGGGATGCGTATAGCGCATTATTAGACGCGCCGCGCACCAGATTGACCTCAAAAAGTGAAGAGGATAACGACGCATTCCAGGATCAAAGGATCGCCAGGCGGGATACTGAACCGCTCGTGGCGATAGAATCACCATTAGATGATACGGATGGTGAAGTTTTTGACGTATTGGACGGTGTTGAAGGCGACGGAGCCGAGGATTTACCAACTCGCATCCGCCGCAGACGCGCATCAACAACACGTCAGACAACTGGCTCTGAAGATGCTTTTCAGAGCTACCTGCATGATATTCGCAGCCTCGGCCTGTTGACGCATGATGAAGAGGTTGATCTTGCGCAGCGAGCGGCGGCTGGTGACGGTCTGGCGCGCCGCACATTGATCGAGTCGAATTTGCGCCTGGTGATAGCGATTGCGCGTCGCTATACCAGCACCGGTGTCCCTCTAATTGATCTCATTCAGGAGGGCAATCTGGGCTTGATGCGCGCCGCCGAGAAGTTCGATTACCGGCGTGGCTGCCACTTCGGCACGTATGCCACCTGGTGGATTCGCCAGGCCGTCAGCCGGGCGGCGGGCGAGCAGTCCCGCCTGATCCACCTGCCCGAACATGTCGCCACTCGTTTGCGCAAAGTGCGACGTATCGCGGCGCAATTATCGCAAGAAAACGGACTTGATCCGCTTCCAGAGCAGATAGCCGACGCCTGCAATATCGACCTTGCCGAGGTCATCGACCTGCTCGGCATCATCGAGCAACCCGTCTCGCTCGATGCTCCCGTTGACGACGAAGCGCGCTACTCGCTGGGCGACACCCTTGAGGACAGCGCCGCGCCCGCGCCCGCCGAAACCGCCTCGCAACACCTGCTGGGCGAAGAACTGCACCGCGCCCTGGCCCTGCTCACGCCCCGCGAGCGCAGCGTCATCACCCTGCGCTACGGTATCGGCGACGGTCGCAGCCGCACCCTGCTGGAAGTCGGCAAAGAACTGGGCATCTCCCGCGAACGAGTGCGCCAGCTCGAAGTCGTCGCCCTCATGAAACTGCGCGGCATCAACGGAACTAATTCGCTGAAAGAATGCGTGTAACCCAGAAAGGGGTATGTCGTTCTTCGCCTGTCATCCTGAGCGAAGCGAAGGATCTGCTCTGCCAGGTTTCGCGCATCCTGAGCCAGACCCTTCGCTTCGCTCAGGGTGACAACCGATGACCGGCCCTATTTGGGAAAATTCGCAAGGTTCTTACACATTACACCTTCCCCGGTAGCCGCGAATAATGGATCACAAAACCATCAGGAAAGGCCGTCAGCGCTACACGCCTCAAATGCCTGTTAGCTAGAAATTTATCGGCAAGCTCGTTCGCGTCTTCCTCAGAAAGCGCATAAAGGGGGATGAGCTGAGAACCATTGCCATTCCGACCTTCGAGCATTCAGAGTGTGCGCTGCGGCTTCGTCGTCTCCAATGGAGATTGCTCATCCCTTTCAGCAT
>DASTKD010000164.1:0-6613 GCA_035716135.1 Ktedonobacteraceae bacterium | reverse complement strand
TGTTGTATATTGTCACCCGCAGCGCAACTCAGGGAAGACGAGCCGGGATAGCTTCTGTTGTGGGCATCGAGTCGGCGGTACTCGTCCATACGGCCGCGGCTGCCCTGGGGCTTTCCGCGTTGCTGCTCGCTTCATCTCTGGCCTTTGATGTGGTGAAATACCTGGGCGCGGCGTATCTGATCTACCTGGGCTTGCGCACCTTGCTGGCTCGAAAAGAAGACCAACAGGCATCTGCACCGGCTCCCAGGAGCCTTTTCCAGTTATTTTCAAAAGGATTTCTGGTGAGCCTGCTCAACCCTAAAGCGGCACTGTTCTTTTATGCATTTCTGCCCCAATTTGTCGATCCCGCCAGAGGAGCGGTGGCGGGGCAGATTTTCTTCTTTGGAATGCTATTTGTGCTGCTGGCCTCCTGCACCGACAGCCTTTATGCCCTGCTCGGTTCGTTTGTGGGTAACTTGCTCACCAGGAGTCAGCGCTTCCGCCGCATCCAGCGATATGTCACAGGAAGCATATATATCCTGCTGGGCCTGACTACGGCAGTGACTGGC
The DNA here is from genome assembly GCA_035716135.1 of Ktedonobacteraceae bacterium. Lineage (GTDB taxonomy): Bacteria > Chloroflexota > Ktedonobacteria > Ktedonobacterales > Ktedonobacteraceae > CF-113. The sequence continues at coordinate 6,065 of DASTKD010000164.1, read as the reverse complement.
GCGGAGAAAAAATGAAGTGAAATGAGGTTTTCTTCAGGCTGAGCGGCGACGCAGGCGCATTTGCTCAGCCAGTTCGTACTTGTTGGCAAACATGCGATTGCCGCAAAAAATGTTGCGCCTGGTGAATGGCTCCGGCGTTTCCTCGATGAGCCATTTGCGTACTTCTGGCTTATGAGCGCCGGGGGAGTCAAACCAGGGTTCGCTCAAGAGAAAGATGGGGTTATGTACCCATGTTGGACAAGATATGTTGTATCGTTCACTGAGCCATTCCGCCGAGGCGGCGCAGAAAGCGGCCCAACGTTGAGTATTAGCATTCAGCGACTCTGGAAGAAAGATCGGGTCAGACACAAGCTGGACACGCTTATCTGTAGCGTAGCCAAACCAGGCATTCATGAAATTGCCCAATGCCACCCACGGCGTTTCGCCCTCCAGAATTTCCTGATAGGTCACAGCCATCGTTTGTAAGTGGTCAATCGATTTCATAATATTTTTATCCCCGTTCCCTCGACGACCCAATGCCCATTTCTTCGCGGTACTTTGTCACGGTGCGCCTTGCCATGGGGATGCCGCGCATAGTGAGCAGGCGGGCCAGTTCGTCGTCGCTCAGGCGGTGGCGGGTATCTTCGGTGGCGATGAGTTCGCGCAGGATGTCTTTGATGCTGAGCGAGCCGTCGAAGAAGTCGGACAGGGGGATCAGGCGGCCATTGGGGAGCAGGGCGTATTTGTTGGCGGTGGCGCGGCTGACGGTGCTTTCGTCCAGGTTGAGGCGCGTGGCGACTTCGGCGCGCGTGAATGGGCGCAGGTAGCGAACGCCTTTGTCTAAAAATTCACGCTGGTAGTCAACGATCAACTCCGCTACCTGTTTGAGGGTGCGCCAGCGGCGTTGAATGCAGTCGATGAAGAATTTGGCGCGGTCGCTCTGGTGGCGGATGTAGCGTTGTATTTCCTGGTAGCCGGGATCGTCTTCCAGGCGCAGGGGCTGCGTACCATAGCCAGAGCCGATATGGAAGCCGTAGCGTTTCTCCTCGATCAATTCGACCTCGAAGCCGGACTCAGCTTTGCGTATCAGAATGTCGGGACGGGTATAGACGATGGTTGCGTCGTTGTCTGTGCCGCTCTGGTACGTGTGCGCGGGGAAAGGGTTGAGATTGCCGCGAATATATTGCGCGGCCTGGCGCACTTCCAGCTCTGGTACTTTGAGGTCGCGCGCGATCTCCAGAAAATGGCTTTTGCCCAGGTGGTCTAGGTGGCGGTCAATCAGGGCATAGGCCAGGGGATGCGGCGGCTCTTGCTCGGCCAGCGTTTCCAATTGGATGAGCAGGCATTCGCGCAGGTCGCGCGCGCCGATGCCCATCGGCTCCAATGTTTGAAGATGGCGTAATGCATATTCGACGCGCTCTACAGGAACTTGCAGGTAGCCTGCGATTTCCTCTACGCTGATCTCCAGGTAGCCGCGTTCATTGAGGTTGCCGACCAGTTGTTCAGCGATGGGTGCGTCTTCTGGCGCGATCAGCGTATGCAGTTGCTGCAAAAGGGTGTCGGCCAGCGTTTGATCTACAGAAATACTCGCCAGGGGATCAAACTCGTCGTCGTCGTCATTTTCGTTGAAGCGGTAATCGTAAATATCGTAGGAGTGATATTCGCTCCACTGTTGCTCGTGTTCATCCTGTTGCGTTTCGCCCATGCTGAAACCCGGCTGAGTAGGTTGCTCAAAATGCCCGCAGTTGGCGCAGAATGGCCCCTGGAGAGGTGAACCACAGAAGAGGCATACGCGCTTTTCGCTCACATCCAGCGCGGGATTCTCCATCTGTTCCTGTATGACGGCGCGTTCCAGTTCATCCGCGGAGAGGTGTAAAATCGTGCTTGAGGTGATAAGTCGCGCGCTGACCCGCAATGTGTGGTCTGGTCGAGGTGTTGGCTCCAATCGCATAGATTCGTTCCCCCCTGCCTTTCTACCTGTCCTGTCTGCTTAATCAGATTCTTCGATCCATCCCTTGTTATGCAGAGCAGCAAGGGCGGCCTCCTGTTCTGCCGTTTGCTTGTTGCGGCCCTGCCCGCGCCCCACTACCTCGTCTCCCAGCACAACCTCCACCATGAACTCTCGATTGTGCGATGGTCCTTCCTGGCTAACCAGGCGATAAGCGGGCGTAATGCTGGTATGCGCCTGGGCCAATTCCTGAAAGCGCGATTTATGGTCTTTGAAAAGGCGTTTCTTGACGATATGATACGCCATCGGCTTTAAGCGCGGCAATAAAAACCGTTGCGCCCCATCAAGTCCCTGGTCGAGATAGATCGCGCCCAGCACGGCCTCGAAGGTAGCAGCCAACACGCGCTGGCTCTTAACATTGTTCGTTTCGCCTTTGCTCATCAGCAGGAAATCGCCCAGATAGAGATCGCGCGCGAACTGTGCCAGCGTTTCCCCCTTCACCAGCATGGAGCGTATGTTGCTCATATCGCCTTCGCTCAATTCAGGAAAGGAGCGATAGAGATAGTCCGTGCTGATGCAGGCCAGTACCGCGTCGCCCAGGAATTCCAGCCGCTCATTTGAGTCGAGGGCTTCGTTTGATGTCTCGAAAACGTAAGATTTATGGGTAAAGGCCAGTTTTAATAACGCCTCATCCTGGAAATGCAGATCGAGCGATTCTTGCAGCGCCTCGTACATCAATGCACCTCCAGCCTGATGTGCGTCTCATCCTCCACGCGATCTGTCACCTCGCCGATATGCCAGAATCTGACATCGGGCGCGAGCGTGGAGAGCGCGGGCCATAGCGCCGGGTCAATGGCCGCGAAAAGCCCGCCGGAGGTCTGCGGGTCCCACAGGATTTCCCGGTCGAACCTGTCCAGTTCGCGCTGAAAAGTGATATGAGGCATGAAGAACTTTTCGTTGCGCCGCGCGCCGCCCGTCATGTGTCCCTCTTCGGCATAGTGACGCGCATTGGGCAGTTGCGGCACCGCGTCAAAATGGAAATGCATTCCAGTGCGACTCTGCGCAGCCATCTCCCAGGCGTGTCCGAGCAGCCCGAAGCCGGTAATGTCCGTCACGGCGTGGACGCCAGGACGTTGCAGCGCCTGGCTGGCTTTGTCGTTCAGTTGCATCATCGATTGGAGCGCGGTATCAAGGTCGGTCGTTTCTACCGCGTCGTTTCTGTGCGCGGTCGTAATCAATCCCGTGCCGAGCGGTTTGCTGAGGATGAGATAATCGCCCGGTTGCGCTCCGCCTTTGGTCAGGATGTGTTGTGGGTGAACCATGCCCGTCACGGCAAGCCCATATTTGGGTTCCTGGTCGGTGACGGTATGCCCACCGGCGATAACGGTTCCAGCCCTGGCGACGATGTCTGCCCCGCCGCGCAAAATATCGCTCAGGATGCCGGGATCAAGATCAGCGGGCCATGCCACCAGGTTGATAGCCATGAGTACCTTGCCCCCCATCGCGTAGACATCGCTCATGGCGTTGGCGGCGGCAATCGTGCCAAAGGCATAAGGATCATCGACGACGGGCGGAAAGAAATCCGCCGTGCTTATGATGGCCTGTTGCTCGTTCACTTTGTAAACGGCGGCATCATCGGCGGCGTGCAGCCCGACCAGCAGGGCAGGCGGCGCGGTATGGAAGGTGAGCGGTCGCAGAACCTGCGCCAGGGCCTCCGGCCCCATTTTGGCCGCTCAGCCAGCGCAACTTGCCAGCGATGTCAGGCGGATGTGCCGACCTGTATTCATGGGAAACCCTCTGTTCTACGTTCATCAGTAATTGTACGGCTATTGTAGCGCGTTTTCCTTCCAGCCGTCAAATTGACTGGACGCGCCCCCCGGAGTATGTTACTCTAAGGGTCGTGGGTTTGAGCAAAACAGGCAATCGCGGGCTATATACCCTGTAGTCCGAGGAAAGTCCGAACTCCGCAGAGCAGAATGCTGGATAACGTCCAGTGAGGGCGACCTCAAGGAAAGTGCCACAGAAACATACCGCCCGGCGCATCGATTAATCCGTGCGACGGGTAAGGGTGAAATGGTAAGGTAAGAGCTTACCGGCAGCCAGGCGACTGGCTGGACGGGTAAACCCCATTTGGAGCAAGACCGAACAGAGGGAAGAGCGCGTCCACGCGGCGCGTTCGCAGGTTGCTCGCCTGTCAACCTTCGGGTTGGTCGCTTGAGGCGCGGGGTAACTCGCGTCCCAGATAGATGATTGCCACCCGCCGCTTCGTGAGGAGCGGCAGGCACAGAATTCGGCTTATGGTTTGCTCACACCCATAACCCACGCTGTAAGCAAAAAACAGTGCGACCGCAAAACTATGGTGGTCGCACTGTTTTTACCGGGATAAAAATGTTTATCTCTGAAGCCGGTCGTGTTCAACCAGCCAGCGCATAAAATCGAGACGACGTTGCTCGGCAACCATTTCACGAAATTCAACCTGTTCAGTGACGTGGTTTTTCATATAGACAAGCCGCGTAGCGTCTTCTTGCGAAAACCCCAGCGAGAGCAGTAATTCAAAGTCTGGATTTTTCGTGACATACAGATGTTCTCTCATGAGCGCTAACTCCTTGTGATAACCTTCTATAAAAACAAAATCTTTACAAATCCGACGGTTGCAGGTTACTCTTCACTTCACGCTCCCTATATACTTATATACGTAACGTGATACCCCGATGGCTCAAAATTCACTGCCAAAATGCTGCCTCATTGCTAAAACATTATGTTAAAGATAACTTCTTTTTCTCAAAAGTTATTCCGGGCTTCTCTTCTACATCGTCTGACGTATAGACGCGGAAGTTATTAAATTTGGGGAATGAAGGCGTAGTCCGAGGGCGACCGCAAGGGTCCCCACCCATCCCCGCATCCACCCCCGCCCTTACAATGATTACGATGGGAATTTCAACTGGCTCCCGGTTTGTAGCAGGCGCAGGGCGCGTTCCGTGGCGTCAGCGGCCAGTTGGGCGGCGTGTTCCATTGCGTAGGTAAGCGTCATGGGTTTGGAGGGTAAAACTGCTACGGCATCGACGCCGAGATCATAAACGGCCTGGTAGTCTTCGCCCAAACTGCCGGCGAGGGCCAACACTGGCAAGGCATAGCGTTTCGCCAGGGCGGCGACTGCTGCGACACTTTTGCCGTAGGCGGTTTGGGAGTCGAGCTGTCCTTCGGCGGTAATCACCAGGTCTGCGTGGCGTAGTTGTTCTTCCAGTCGGACAGCTTCGAGTACGATTTGCGCGCCGGGCCGCAACGTGGCGTGTAAGAATGCCAGTAAGCCAGCTCCCAGGCCACCTGCCGCGCCCGCTCCGGGTATGTTGCGCACAGCAAGGCCGAGATCGCGTTCGATGACGGCGGCGTAATGTTCCAGCGCCTCATCAAGTTCAGTCACCATCGCTGGCGTGGCTCCTTTTTGCGGGCCATAGACGGCAGAGGCACCGGTTGGGCCGGTCAGTGGATTATTCACATCGGAGGCTACTTCGAATGTACAGTCTTGCAGCCGGGTATCCATTGTATCTATTGAGATATGTTGCAGCGTGCTAAGAGCCGCGCCGCCGCGCGCAATGGTTACTCCCTGGCTATTTGTGAGCGATGCGCCAAGTGCCTGCGCCATGCCCGCGCCACCGTCGTTGGTTGCGCTGCCACCGATGCCGATGATAAAGTGACGACTGCCTCGATCTAACGCGGCCAGGATCAATTCACCCACGCCGCAAGTTGTTGTAATGCGCGGGTCGCGCCGTTCGGGTGGAACCAGCGGCAAACCAGAGGAGGCCGCCATCTCGATAGCGGCGGTGCGTCCATCGCCGAGAATGCCATAAAAGGCCGTCACAGGTTCGCCCAGCGGCCCGGTTACAACCTGCTGCAACATCGTTCCACCTGTGGCATCAACCAGCGCCTGCACCGTGCCTTCTCCGCCATCGGCCACCGGCACGACAGCAATCTCCGCCTGCGGGTAAACGGCAAGCACTCCCTGCGCGATAGCCCGGCCAGCCTGAGCGGCAGTGAGACTGCCTTTGAGCGATTGTGGTGCAATGACGATACGCATCTGGTCTTCTCCTGCATTCCGATTTTTTTGATAACATTATATCAGTTTGACTGAATTGAAGTT
>DASTKD010000163.1:0-8585 GCA_035716135.1 Ktedonobacteraceae bacterium | reverse complement strand
ACCCCACGCGAACTATCCCCCAAAAATCCCGTCTCTCAAAAAAACTTGTCTTTTCCCGCCTCCCATGCTACAGTACAAGCACAGCGATAAGGTCTGAAAAGGCGCGGGTGTCCGTCAGGAATTGAAACCATAAGCCATGTTGGTGCTCCTTTAACCACAGGACTGCCTGAAAGGGCGCGGGTGTCCGTCAGGAATTGAAATCCTTCACATTTTGTGCGGACTTCCCTCGCCATATTCGTCTAAAAGGGCACGGGTGTCCGTCAGGAATTGAAACGTCGGTGTCATAAGCGGCTCGGCCACGCGGCTCATGCCTGAAAGGGCGGGAGTGTCCGCTTGCAGTTACGTCTCTGGCAAGGCGAAGGGAAGCGGCAGGCTCTTCCCTCGCCATATTGAGGGCTACCGGAAAAGAGGTGTCCGATGAGATCTCGAAGGCGACCGCGAGGGTCGCCTCTACTAAGAACGGGCCTGGGGAGCCGATTCGCGTCATAGTAGAGGCGACCCTCGCGGTCGCCTTTCCCACCCCCCAAACGTGTTGGGGAGAGGCGGCGGCGGGGGTATAGCGATGTGTAGTGACGCCCCTTGTGGGTGTCAGGAGAGGGACGCGGGCGACCACAAGGGTCCCCACCCATCCCAACACCGCCCCCGCCCCTACGGAACGATGATGCCTACATGGTTTTTGTTCCCTGCGTGCTTGCGGTGGCTGGCATAATGTACGTTGATTTGACGACCGCTTGCTGTTGCGAGGACTCGCGGATGCTGCAAATTACTGAGCCTTTGGTGACTTCGGTGGTGGCTTTCTGTAAGAAGCCGCTGAGATTGGTTCCTAGCATGTGGGTGACGCCGGAGGCTGCGATAAAGCCGGCGGCGGCGGCGATGCCTTTGGCGACCAGGTCGTAGTGGGAGAGAAGCACCACTACGAGCAGCGCCAGGATCACCAGCAGCATGACCACGCCTCCCACAAAGAGCGGCCAGTAGAGTTGTAGCAGTTTCAGGGTTAAGCGGTTGCTTTTCTTTTCTAAAGCGGGAGGCACATAACTGAGGGGAGTGCGTTCGTTGGTGAGCAGGGAAAACCAGATGTCGGCCTGTTTTTGCAGCTCTATGGGAACCGCGCCGTCTGGACCTGACTGAACCTGCCCGCTCGAGATGGTTTTCCACCAGAGCTTGGCGCTGTTGGCTAAGGCTGCGGCGGCATAGGGAGAGATATAAGGCCCCAGGATGGGGATAAATTCCGCGCATACCTTCTCCACGAATGCGTCATCCTGCTGCTTATCTTGCAGGCCGATATACCAGCGCAAAGCGCCAAGCGTGCGTCCGACCAGGTAGGCTTTGGGAACTGCGGTGGGTCTATCCTGTAAGGCGTCGTGGATCTGCAAGTCCCAGAAGAACAGGCGCTCGTTGATCTTGCCGCGTAGCTGCTCAAATGCCGGGTCTGTTGCGGAATCTGCCCGGCTCTGGGAAAACAGCTTGACAAGCTCTTCCAGCACATCGACGAAAAAGCGGCCATTATCGGGGTCATTCGCGTGGTCTATCGCGCATGAGCTAAGGTTCAGGGTGTCAGACAGGTTGCGGATGTAGACCATGAGAGCGCGTATCTTCTCGCGCGGAGTATAGGTTTGCTGGAGCAGTACCAGGCGCGCGCCGCTCCAGTCTAACTGAGCAGGCAGCATGGTGGACAGGAGATAGCAGCGTCCGAGCAATTCGGTGATTGCCCAACCGAAAGCTGCGGCATCGCAAACGGCCTGTTGCGTATTCAGGGCAGATGTGGTCGAAGCAGGGATGATGGCTACGGTAGTATCCTGCTCATCCGGTGCTATGGTTGTCACTGTTTCGTCCATGCGCAATTCCCTCCCTCAATGAGATTTCTTCTCATACATGTCAGGCTCCATAGCCTGTCCCATCTATTGGGGAATCTTTTACATGGGGTTATTTTACAGCATGAATCAAGAGGTGGATAGGGCCTCGCGCCAGTATGCCACGCTCTCTTTTAGCTCATCCAGCACTGTGTTATCATCGGCCTCGAAAGGGTGAATTGGCTCAAGAAAAAGGTACACATCGCCGTGAGCCAGCCAGGGTTCAATGGCCTGTAAAACGGCCTCTGCGCGTACCATGCCCTGCGCGTTGTAGCTGCGTGTGAACGGCCAGTGATGATCGCCAGAGCGGTCGGTTTGCTGTAAATGCACGATGGGCTGATGCGGCCAGGGCTGCGCGAACCATGCCAGGTAATCATCGCTGGCCGTTCCCGTATGCAGGGCGCAGGGATGCCCTACATCAAGGCAAAGCACAAGCGGAACATGGGTACCCACGCCCATATTCGTAAGCTCCTGTGCTTCCTCGATACTATGTCCCCATTCGCGCTCAACCGCCATATTTTCGAAGAACAGGTGGGACAAACCGCGATGGGCAGCGCGGTTTGAAAGGACTATCAAGCGCCCCCGTAACTCTTTTAACAGCCGCTCTTTACGTTCCGGGTTCATAGCATCCTGTACGCTGAACGCGCCGATATGCCCGCCCGTGCCGCTAGCTCCCAGGCGAGCGGTAAAGTCGATGGCGCGTTCGTACCAGCGCATCGCCGCCTCGCGCATGGCCTGTTGTGGATGCAACAACTGGCTCCATGAATACGCCGCCAGCCCGGTAAACGTGCTATGAATGGAGAGGTCATATTGCGTCGCAAGTTGCCGGACAGTATCAGCATAAGCCCCCGTCGCGGCCTCATCAAGCAACGGATCAACCAGGTCAAGACTGAACTGGCAGCAGTCCAACCCCAGTTCATCCTTCACAATACGTACCCATTGCTCCGGCTCAGGCCACCGTTTGACCGCGAAACAGGTATTGATGCCAAGATGTAGACGTGACATGGTGTGTACCTCCTATTCACCAGGGCGAGGGCTGGATGCCCACAAGGGGCATCCCTACATTACAAGGACGCCCCTCTTCCCCTCCGCCGCATCCCTCGCAAATCGGGGTGGCAGGGCGGGGGTCACATGTGATGTAGGGACGCCCCTTGTGGGCGTCAGGGGCTTGCCCCCTTACCCGCTCACCATCTGATACCCTCGCAACTTCCCCTTATGCAGCGTTGCCAGCACGCCGTGCAGGACGCCTTCGCCATAATCGCTGCCGGGATTGATGCAGACGGTACGACCGATTTTGCACGAGGCGTGGGCTTCGTGAATGTGTCCGTGCAGACCCAGCAGGGGTTGGTAACGTTCAATGGCTGCTCGCACGGCGGTCGAGCCGACGGGCTTGAAGCGTGTCTGGCCGAGGCTGCTTTGCACTTTCAGAGCGGCGTTCAGTTCCGGCGCGTCATCCAATCCGCTGCCGTAGGGCGGAACGTGCAGGTTCATGACCAGCGCGTCGGGGCGCTTGACCTGCTTCATCAGCGCATCGATGCGCAGCGCCAGTTCGTCTTCGCTGCATTCGCGCGGCGTATTCCAGGGGGTTGGATTCGACCAACCCAGGCTAATCATCTCACTATCATCATCAAGCTGGACGGGGGCGTTTTCAGGATTGCACACCATGCGCCCGCCTTCAAGGGCCTCCAAAACCGCCGGTGGGTCGTCGTTGCCGCCCATCATGTAACAGCGCACGCCCGTACCGGCCAGGCGTTCGTCTGCCAGCATGACCCATTCTTCAAGCCGCGCTTTCATCAGGCGTTCAAAGAGCGCTTCGACTGCGCCGGAGGCATAGAGCGCGTCCTGCTCCCCTTCGCGGCAGCGATAAGGGTATAGTCCTTTGTCGCTGGCGATCTTCTCATATTCCTGGATTTCGCTCTGTGAGGTCAATTCAAGATGTTGGCCGCGCTCTTTCGTGACAAATACACCGGGTCGTGTCTCTTCAAGAAAAACAATGGCCTTGCCGAGTATATCGCCGCCCATGACCAGTATCCCGGCTTTGTAGAATTTCGCCGCGTTCAAAAACTTGCGAAAGCAGCGATTGGAGCCATGCACGTCGCTGGCGTAGTAAAGAGTTGTTGCCATCTCATTGCACCGTTTCTGGCTGGCCTTCAGGCTCAGCCACCTGTTTCCCCGCGATTGTCACCTGCACGCCGCAGGCTTGTAACTGGTCGAGCATGTCGGGCGGGGCGGCCTCGTCTGTCAGCAGCGTCGTTACCATCGAGACGGGAGCCACGACGGCGGGCGCGCGAAAACCTAGCTTGCTGTGATCGGCCAGCACGACCACGCGGCGCGAGCGCTCCATCATCGAGCGGTGCAGCGCGGCTATCTCGTAATCTAGTTCGGTCACACCCACCTGGGGATCGACTCCCGCCGCGCCCAGAATGCATACATCGGCGTAAAAGCGTTGCAGCGTAGCTTCAGCAATGGGACCGGTCATCGTCAACTCGTCGCCATGCAGCTTGCCGCCCAGCACGATCACGCGAATATTGCGCGAACCAAGCAGACTGGCATGTGAAAGCGAGGCGGTAATCACCTGCAAGTGCGGATGGGGAGGGAGAAATTGCGCGAATTGCGAGGTGGTCGTGCCTTCGCCCAGAAATAACGTTTGCCCCGGCTCGATCATCTGTGCCGCGGACGCGCCAATAACGCGCTTTTGCGCCGCGTACTGCAAGGCGCGACTGTTGAAGCCCAGTTCCACGCTTTTCGTGATATGCACCGTCGCGCCGCCATACGTCTGACGTAAGAACCCATCCTGTTCCAGGCGCTTAATATCGCGCCTGATCGTCATGACCGAGACATCAAGCTCGTCAGCCAGCGCCTGAGCCTCAATTACTTGTGACTCAGCCACGCGCTCCAGAATGAGCCTTCTCCGTTCGCTTGCCAGCATAAAAACACGCTCCTCCCCTGTCATGCTGAGCGCAGCGAAGCATCTCTCATTTGGCGAGGGAGACCCTTCGCTGCGCTCAGGGTGACAACAACAACTGATCCTGTCATGCTGCGCTCAGGGTGACAATTGCGACCTGTGACGCGACAAGAAGCAACAAACTATCACATACTTTCATTGACAGGAAATGTTCTTTGTTGTATACTCTAGCTAATAAATCGTTGTATGTCAAGATTTATCTCCTCTATTGTTCGACTAACGTACTGTATTTGCCTGGCAACGGGCGAAGGAGTTGGACATGCAATCAGAGTCTTCTCCGGCTTCATCCTCATCCCTCTATGTGCGGCAATCATCGGGCCTTGTCCGCGAAGCATCGGTTCTCGATGCCGTTATTTTCAACGCGGTCTTCTCGGCCCCCGTCGGCGCAACCCTGGCCTTCGGCATATTATACGCCCTGGGGCTATTCCCCGGCGCGGATATGGTGGTGGCCCTGCTGATCGCCTTCGCGGTCAATATCCCGGTGTGCATCATGATGTCGATGATGGCATCGGCCATGCCGCGCACGGGCGGCGACTACGTGTGGATCAGTCGCATTCTGCATCCGGCGGTGGCGGTGTTCAGCAATTTCTCCGCCGCCATATCGGCCCTGATTGGTGCGGCATTCTGGGCGCGTTCGTTCGCGGTGCTGGTGCTTGGTCCCGCGCTGGCCGTGCTAGGCGCGGTGACAAACAACAACGGGTTTATCAACGCCGGTAACGCGGTGAGCGGCAGCGACGCGACCGGCCAGTGGTGGACGTTTGGCCTGGGCTTACTGTTGATTATCATCCTGGCGATTGCCATGTCATCCGGCACCAAAGCATCGTTTCGCGTGCAAAACGTGTGCTGGATTATCGCCAGCCTGGGTACATTCCTGGCCTTTATCGCCCTGCTGATTAGCTCAAGTAGCGGCTTCATCGCCAATTTCAACGCTTTCGCGCAGCCCTTTACGCACAGCGCCAATTCGTTTCAGGGCATCCAGACCGCCGCGACGAAGATAGGCTTTACCTTCACAGGCGGCCATCAGTTCTCCTCGACGCTGCCGGTTGTCGCCATCATCATGACCTTCATGATGTGGAACTGGTGGTCGGTCTATATCGCGGGCGAACTCAAATCGGCGGGCAAGCTGCGCCGCCAGCTTTCCGTTATGCTGGGCGCGCTCCTGTGGGACACGGTCTTCATGATTATCGGCGTGTTGCTGCTGTATCATAGCGCGGGTGAGCAATTCATCGCCAGCGTCAATGCGCTGGCAGGCACGCCCGGCTACCTGCTGCCGGTACAACCCTACTACAACCTGATGGCGAGTATCGCGGCCAACAACTCGGTCTTTGCTCTGCTCATTGCCATCAGCTTCATCTTCTGGAACCTGCCGGCCATGTTCCCCAATACCTTCATGCCGGTACGCACCATTTTCGCCTGGTCGTTTGACCGCATTCTGCCCGGCAAGCTTTCCGAAGTGAGCGAGCGCACCCATGCTCCCGTTCCGGCCATCATCATGGCCTCGATTATCGTGGCGGGTATCCTGGCGTGGTCGGTGCTTTCCAGTTCTTTCGCCACGCTGCTTTCGATGGGCGTGCTGGCCGGAGTCGTCACCATCCTCAGCGTGAGCGTGGCAGCCCTGGCCTTCCCGTTCCGCCGCCCCGACCTGTATCGGAATTCGCCCGCGAACGTCAGAATCGGCGGTGTTCCCCTGCTGCCAATCGTCGCCGTCCTCTCGATACTGGTGATATGCGGCCTGGCATACCTGGTACTCTCTTACCAGCAGCTTGGCATCAACACCGCGCAACTGGGGCCGCTGCCCGGCTTCATCTTCATGGGTTCGTTGATCGTAATTGGCCTCGTAATCTTCTACGTAGCGCGTTTTGTGCGAGCCAGGCAGGGTATCAACCTTGACCTGATCTACAGCGAACTGCCACCAGAGTAAAGCGTTTTTAATCAATACTGGTTGTGCTGGTTTGCATTGTATGCCATCCAGCACAACCAGTATGAATGATCCTTTCATGAAGAGGAGGGTATGATGTCTTCTGTCAGTGATTCAAACGCGCAAGGCTCAACCACAGTCTTCGTGCGTAATGCGACCGGCCTGGTGCGCGAACTTTCGCCATTTGATGCCTTCAACCTGGTTTTTTCGGCTGTCCTTATTCCGGTTGGCATCACACAGGTATTTTCGTTCGCGCCCACCTTCTGGCCGAATGCCAATGTGCTGGTCTCATTTTTGCTATCCATTCCGCTGGTCTTATGCTTTGGCATGGTCTACCTGTACTTCACGGTTGCTATGCCGCGTTCCGGCGGCGATTACGTCTGGGTGAGTCGTATCCTGGGGCCGGGAGTCGGCTTCGTAACGAACCTGTCGCTCACCTTCGTCTTTACTACCTGGATCTCTTTCAACTTTACCACCATGATGACTCTGCTGCTGCCCGGCCTGGGCTACGTGGCAGGTTTTAGCTGGACGCCCAATCCCCTCCAGCAATTCTTGATTGCTACAGTGCTGACCATCATCTTTGCCAGTATGATGACGCTGGGAACGAAGCGCGTGGCGCGTTACATGGCCTACAGTTTCGCGGTGGTCTGGATTGGCATGATCGTCTGGCTGGTTGGCCTGGCAATTACGGGACATGGCGCTTTCGTTGACAACTTCAACGCGCATAGCGGCACCACCATTTCGCAGGTGACGAGCGCGGCGAGCAAGGCTGGTTTCACCGCAGGCGGCGCGCTCGACTGGGCTGGCACCATTTTCGCCATGATCTACGCTTTCCAGGTCTTCACCGGTTTCCAGTGGACGGGCTACTTCGCGGGCGAGATCAAGAACGTGCGCCGCACCGCGACCATCTCGATCATCGGCGCGTTGATTATCAGTGCCGTATTGTACGTGCTGGCCTCGCTGCTGGTGTACAACACCTATGGCGTCTCCAATTTCGCGTCCATCGCCTATCTCGGCTTCAACACCTCGTCGCTGGGCTTCGCGCCCTACCTGCCGACGCTGGTGAAATTCCTGGCGATTCCTGGCTTCTTGCAGGTGTTCGTAGCTGCCTGTTTCGTGCTTTCGGTGCTATGGTGGACGCCCACCGGCTTTTTGATTGCCACGCGCAACCTCTTCGCCTGGTCCTTTGATCGTCTGGCCCCGGAGGGAGTGGCCGGTATCAATGAGCGCCTGCACACGCCGGTTATCGCCACCGTTATCGTCGCCATCTGGGTCGAGTTCCTGAACTACATGAACATCTACCAGAACCTCGGCGCGCTGCTGCTCAACGTCATCGCGGTCATGGCCGTCGCTTTTATCATGGTCGCGCTGGCTGCCATCGTGATGCCTTATACGCGCCGCTCGCTCTTCGACGCGGCTCCGTCGATGGTGCGCGCGCGTTTCGCGGGTATTCCCGTCATGACGATTGTGGGCGTCATCATGCTGTTAAGCTGGGCCTTCGTACTCTACGTGGCCTTCACTACCACTGCCTTCGGCCAGATCGGTGTAAAACCTCTCATCGAAGCTTTTGCCGTTCCTATCATAGGAGTGATATATTACATCGTTGTGCGCATTGTACGCGCTCAACAGGGCATCCAACTCAAAGCAGCGTTCCAGGAAATTCCACCGGAGTAAGGGTAATAATGGAAACGTTCGCCTTCGTCCTGATGCTATGTGACGATCGCATAAGGGAATGATGTGGTTCCGTCCTGTAGGGACAAGGGGTGGATGTGGGGCTGGGCGGGGGCCTTGTGCTTGTCCTCGTGGCAATGCGATTTGTTTGGGATGTGATGATGCCCCGCCGAATTACGTG
>DASTKD010000162.1:0-9989 GCA_035716135.1 Ktedonobacteraceae bacterium | reverse complement strand
AAGTCTTCCGCAAAGACAACAAAGGAGCGCACGCATGAACCTGGTTTCTCGTCTTTCTCGCACTCAACTCTTACTTATCGTCCTAGTAATTGTATCTCTCCTCGTCGCAACATTTCTCATTATTCATGCTGCCATTCCGGGCATATCGCATACGGTTGCAGCTAGTCCGAAAATCATATATTGGTGGCCCTGATTCCGTTCATGCGCTTCTGTTGCTCCTCATTATGGGTGCAATCGATGCGCGCCCCTGGAAAGGACGTTGTTTGTTTCATTTTGATGGTTGCCCCATCGCGTGATACTGGTTCTGCTCAGCCCTAGCTGGTCGCTAAGATGATGGTTGGCGGCGAGGCAGAAGGGGCGAGCTGGCCGCATTTAGGTTAGTTGTTCGCTGTAATTGGATGAAAGGAATGCCCACATGTCGCATTATGATTAAGCTTTGAGCATGGACAAAGACGCTCGTATCGACGGACGAGCGTCTTTTGTTTGTTGTAAAAGGCGTTATTCGCGCGGATTGGCACGGAAAATGCTGTTTGGGCGCGACTGAACCATTGACGAATAAGGTGTACCTTTGTTATGATAGCGAGGGTAAAACTAAAGGGATCAATACGCCATTTTTCAAAGAACGTCTATGCAGTAAGTGTACGAAGGTGGGGAGCTATGTCTGATGTATTTTCGTGGCGCGACCTTTTGAAGGTGATGATTAGTAACACAAAGGAACGGGAACGGCTTGCCAGGGAGATTGGCGTGAGTTCTGTGACGTTGACGCGCTGGGTGGGCGGCAACTTTGAGCCGCGCCCGCAGAGCCTGCAACGGCTGGTGCTGGTCGTACCCAGCGAGTACCGCGAAGAGTTTCACGAGCTGGTAGTGCGCGCCTACCCGCGTATGGCGAATCCGGCCCCTCTTTACGAGCCTCCCGAACTGGCCGCCGAGTTTTTCCGGCGTATCCTGGAGACGCGCTCTTCAACCTCCGATCAGCAGCTTTACTGGACGATCACGCGCCAGATTCTGGAACATGCCATACGCCAGCTTGATCCTGAACGTATCGGCATATCCATTACGGTCGTGCGTTGTATGCCACCGAGGGGCGATGGCAAGGTGCATAGTTTGCGCGAAAACATCGGCGTTGGTACGCCTCCCTGGGAGGGTGATTTAACCTCCAAAGCTATGTTCCTCGGTTCTGAGTCGCTGGCGGGCTATGTTGTGGGTTCGTTCCACTACGAGTTTGTGGATGACCTCAAGCGAGACAGGACATTTGTGCCTGCCTACCAGGCTGAGCATGAGGTCAGTTCTATCGCCTGGCCCATCCTTTTTGCCGGTCGCATTGCTGGTTGCCTGCTGCTTTCAAGTACGCTGCCGGCTTTTTACAGATCGCAACCGCGCCAATTGTTGGTGGCGGATTACGCACGTCTGCTGGCGCTCGCTTTTTTGCCGCACGAATTTTACCCTTACGAGCAGGTTGAACTGCTCCAGATGCCCTCGCTCGAGGTGCAGCGCGAGTCTTTCGGACATTTTCAAAATCGCGTGACCGCGTACATGGTAGAAAAGTTGAATGCCGGAGAGCGCGTTGGACGCGACGAAGCGGAAACGGCGATCTGGCGGCAGATTGAAACAAAATTGATCGAATACACCTACGGACCTGAAAACAAGGATGACACCGTTTAGAAAGCGAGCTTATAGATGTCTTCTGAACCCACTCCAGGCGAGAATACCTATGTACTCGATACCGAAAGCGCGACCGAGCAAGTGCGCATCCTGCATCAGGACCGCATGGCGACGAAGCGCATGGGCGGCCCATTGAATGAATTGGAGAAGTCTCGCATTGAGCAGATGCAGAGCATTCTCGATCTCGCCTGTGGCCCCGGAGCCTGGGTGATCGATATAGCTTATGAGTATCCCAACATACAGGTGACGGGTGTTGATATAAGTCATCGAATGATTGACTATGGGCAGGCGCTGGCGCGCGAGCAAAATTTGCAGAACGCCACCTTTCATTTGATGAATATCATGCAGCCGCTTGAATTTCCAGACAACTCCTTTGACCTGGTGAACGCGCGCGCCATGTTCGGCTTTTTGTCACGCGCGGATTGGCCGAAACTGGTCAAAGAGTGTATGCGCATCCTCAAGCCCGGCGGTATCCTGCGCCTGACGGAAATCGAGTATGGCATCAGCAACGGTCCCGCGACAGAGAAACTGAGCAGCCTTTTCCTCAAGGCGCTTTCAACGACGGGCAGGAGTTTTTCCCCGGATGGGCGCGCGCTTGGCATCACTCCCATGCTCGCCTACTTTATGCGCCAGGCGGGTTTCGAGCAAATTCGCAAAGTCCCGCACCTGATCGATGCCTCGTTCGGCTCGGAAGATCATGGCGCTCAGTTTCAAAATGTGGCCCAGGCTACCAGAGGGCTGCAACCATTTCTCACCAAACTGGATTTGATAACCAACGAGGATTTTGAGCAAACCTACCAGCAATCCCTCGACGAGATGCAGGGCGAGGATTTCTGCTCCCTCTGGTATTTCCTGACCGTCTGGGGGCAGAAACCTGCTGCATAGCCTGATGATCTTTGACAACCGAATGGGTAATGTGCGCACCCGCATCCTGTAGGGACAAGGGGTGGATGTGGAGAGGGGCGGGGGCCTTGTGCTTGTCCTCCTCGCCACATGATTCCGTTGGGGGTCATGATGTTCCAACGAATCGCACCCGCACGAGGACAAGCACAAGGCCCCCTCATCCACCCTACCCCGCCCCTTGTCCCTACAGAACTCTGGGCCGCAAGCGTCCCTCTCCTTCCCGTATTCGGTTGTCACAATTCATCAGGGGCGGGATGGTTATACAATAGTACAAAATACTCTCCAAAACATGAAAAATTTTGACCATTGAGTTATAATGACAGTCATGATATACCCCAAATTGTCCGGTCGATGAACGCAACTCCTGTATGGCGCTTTGGGAGAGACATACATCTAGGAGATGGTGAGCAGATGGACGAGTCAGTCACCTATCGCCAGCAGGTGAACTTCTGTGGAAAGCCGCGCTGTCGCAAGTGCCGCGACGGTATCGGTCATGGTCCCTATTGGTACGCCTATCATCTCACCGCCGATGGGCGTAAAGAGCGTGTCTACATTGGTAAGAATCTTCCCCCCGGTGTTGCGAATCCCAATAGCATAGGCGGGCATGTTGCCCCTGCGAATCCAGTGGAACAATATGGCGATATTGATGCGCTGGATCGTTTGCTGGCTGCTGATCCGGCTAATGAGGCTGTTTTGCAGCGGTTGGCGCTGGCATTGGCGCTGGCGAAACGGCGCGGCGAAGCCTTACGCGCCTGCCAGCGTTTCTTCAATACTATGCGCGGAATGCGCCTTGTTCCTTCACAGGAGACGCAGGCGTTATACGAGGCTGTACAGCACGGCGGCGACCTCTCGCAATTCGCCAGCCAGGACGACGATCATTCTCCCCATAACGATGCGCCTTCCCAACTCCGTAGGAGTGGGGGTGGTGAAGATGCGGGGAGGGGACCCTTGCGGTCGCCCGCTCTTGCAACAAACCCTCCATCTGGCACACCTGGCACGTCCGCATCTCCCGAAACGGAACAGGCGCATTTCGGGCGCAGCAATCAAAGTCCGTTAGTCGGACGTGATAAGGAGCGCGAGACGCTGCGACAGTTGTTGCGCGTGACAGAGTCGGTACTGCGCGCTGGCGGAAACGGCGGCGTAGAGCAGAAGCATAGCCCCGTAAGCGCGGCCATCGCGCTTGATAGGCCGCGCCCGCAGTGCATCGCGTTGATGGGAGAATCGGGCATTGGCAAAACGCGCCTGGCCGAGGAGACGGGGCGCGCCGCTGTGCGCGATGGCTGGACGGTTGTATGGAGCCATGCCTATGCGCAGGAAAGCGGTATCCCCTATCGTATGTGGAGCGAAGCTTTGCGTGGCCTGCTAGAACAGGGTGTATGGCGACCGGATGAGATGATGACGCAATGGCAAACACCCGGCTCGCTCTATCCGCCGCTCAAAACGTTGTTGCCGGAATTGCAAGAGTGGTGGCCGCGCGACGAAGGGCGCGAGAGCCTGGCCCCCTATAACCATAATCCACTCTCGCCGGAACAGGAACAGGCGCGCTTACGTGAGGCGGTCTATGAGCTATTGACGAATCTCAGCGCAAGCGCGCCCCTGCTGATCGTGCTGGATGACGTGCAATGGGCCGACGGCAGTAGCTGCGAAATGCTGGGATACCTGGCGCGTCGCTTGCAGGGACATCCCATCGCACTGCTCGCTACCTGCCGCGAGCGCGAACTGGCCGCCAATGCGGTATTGCATTCCTTGCTGTCGCATATGCAGCGCGAACATGCCGTTGAGTATGTGCGCGTCGAGCCGCTTACCGATGCCCAGATTGCGCGGTTGGTAGCGCACCTGCCCGGCAAACTGGTGCAGCATATCCAGGCGCAGGCAGCAGGCAACCCGTTCTTCGCGGAAGAACTGGCCTTCTCGCTGCGTACCGGACAGGGAGAAAGCAGCGCGCCAGGCGAGGAAACGCCCGAACTGCCAAAGACCATTACCGCCGCGCTCAACCAGCGCGTGCAGCGTTTGAGCGCGCCCTGCCAGCAGTTATTGGGACGCGCAGCCGTGCTGGGCGGCTCGTTCGGTTTTTCTCTGATATGCGCGATGGAAACGGGCGCGGCTGCTATCGACGAAGATGATATGCTCGATCTGCTGGACGAAGCCCTGCGCCTGGGCGTGCTGACGGAAGAGGGATCGGGAACGCGCATTACCTACCGCTTCTGGCATCCACTGCTCGCCAGCCATCTCTATACGACCCTGTCCGCCGCGCGCCGCGCGCGTCTGCATCGCCGTGCTGCCGAAGCCTTGCAGCAAGCCTACGCCGGGCGCGAGGATGAACAGGCCGCCGCCATCACCGGGCATTTGCTCAAAGGCGGCGCGGAGGCGGCACAGATCGCGCGTTTCGCGGAACTGGCAGCCAGCTATGCCTACGCGCTCTCGGCCTATCCCGAAGCTGAACGCTACTATCGCCTGACGGTACAGTATGCGGAGGCTGCCGATCCGCAACACGGGCGTCCACAGGCGGGGCGACCTCTGCCGCCGGAGACGCGCGCGCACCTGGCCTTTGTACTCGAACGCCTGGCGGAATGTATGCGCATCCAGGGCAAATTTCAGGAGGCGCGCCAGTTATTTGAAAGAGTGCTGGAGGTGCGTAATCAGCAAGACAGGACGACGCCCGGCGCGCTCGATACTGAGGAAGCCCAGGTGCAGGCTCTGCTATGGGGCGAGATAGGCTGGACATGGCGCTACACGGGTGATAGCCTGCGCGCCTGGCAGTGCTGCGAACGTGGCGAGCGGGTATTGCGCGAGGCTGGTATCACGTCGGGTCCCGCGCCCGCTCGTTTGCGTTTCCAGCAGGGTAGTCTGCGCTGGCAGGAGGGCAAATACGAGGAGGCGTATCGCATCGTGAGCGAAGCCTTGCGACTCTTTGAGGGCGTACAGCCGCAACCGGTCAAAGATGCCGCCAGCCTGACACGCATTCGCAGCACCCTGCTGGGCGATCCCGTCGATGTTGGACGCGCGCGCGCCCTGCTGGGAGCGATTGCCCACAATATTGGGCAACAAGACGAGTCTTTGCGTCATTTGAACGCCGCGCTAGCCCTCTACGAGAAGTATGATCGCCAGCGTGAAATTGCCCACGTCTGCTGCAACATTGGCTTTACACATATGAAATTGGAGCATTATAGCCAGGCCAACGCTTTCTTACAGCGTTCGTTCGCTCTCGCCGAGCGCATTGGCGATGTGCCACTGACATCCGTTGTGCTGCATATCTTCGGCCTACTGGCCGAATCATCTGGCGAGGGCGATAGCGAGGAAGCCGAACGCTATTACCGCCGTGCGCTGGCACTGGCAGAGCAGATCAACGACCGCGAATACCTCAGCACCTGGCACGCCGACCTTGCCAGTGCGCTGATGAAACGCGGTAAACTGCAAGATGCGGCTGGAGCCATTCAACATGCCCTGCAAATCGCGCGCGCCATACACAATATCCCTTGCGCCGCCTATGCCCTCGTCGCCCTGGGCAACCTCAGAATCGCCCAGGCCAGAACCGGCGGCAATACGCGCTGCCTCCAGCGCGCCAGGAGAACCCTGCGCCGCGCCCTCGCCCTGCCCGACCTCGATACCGAAACCCAGGCCAGAGGCCAATCCGCCCTCGCCGAAGTCGAGAAAATGTCCTCGATGAATATTGACAACAAAGTATAGGAATTCTTCAGGTTACATCTCAAAATTTTTGGACGCCCCTCGCATGTTTGTGTTGCAATGCATACAAGGAAGCAAATAGAAATATCGTATCTCGCTCTCCCATGCCAGATATACTTTCAATAAAGCCAGTTGCTGCATGTATCTTGTGCAACCATCGCTCCTGGCTTTGGCGTAACCCAACATTGCAAGGAGTGCAACCTATGCGACATGTGATGCTTGACCTTTACGGCTGTGATCCCCATCTGCTGGCGGATGAGGCGCACCTGCGGCGCGTGCTTGACGAATATCCCGCGCGCATCGGCATGGAAAAGGTCAGTTCCGTCGAATTGCGTGACATCAAAACCAGCAACCCTCTGGACGACGGCTATTCTGGTTTTGTCATTATCGCAACCAGCCATGTCAGCCTACATGCCTGGCCGCCCTATCGCATGATAAATATCGACATTTTCTCGTGCAACGAATTCGATGAGGCCGAGGTGGTGAGCTTTGCCCGCGCTATGTTCAATCCCGCCGACATCGAGGTACAGAACATACTACGCGCCACGCGCTCGCCGCGCCAATCGACATTCAGCCACGTTCCCAGGCTTCGCATCGCATAGCATCACCGGAAATATCCGTATGTCTGTAGGGGCGGGGGCGGAGAGGATGTAGGGAGGGGACCCTTGTGGTCGCCCGGCGTACCTGGAAGTGTGTTAGATTCAGGAGTACTGTGTATGACAAAGATGAAAATGGTTGCGATACTGGCATTTTTCCTCAATGTGGTCTGTTTTGCTACCTATTACGCGGTAGCAAAAGAAGCATTGAATCGTATCGACCCCATCATCTTTACCTATTTTGAAATGATGACGCTCGTTCCGGTGGCTATCATCATCATCATTTGTTCGTGGAGACATATCACAGCGGCCATTGTCAAACGTGGCATGTTGCTTGGTAGCTCGCTGTGCCTGGCCTTATTCACGATTGCCGTTGCTTTGAAATATACCACCGCTACCAGCGTCGCTTTCTACCCCGCGCTGAACGGCTTGCTGGCGGCGGTCTTTGCCTGGATGTTCTTGCGCCAGCCCATCAGGAAAAGCACCTGGTTCGCGGGTCTGCTCTCACTGGTCGGCGTAGGTTTGCTGGTCTTCAATTCGAGTACGGGCGGCTGGCGTGGTTCGCTGATCGCTTTTCTGGGTGGATTGTTCTTTACCGTCTATGTGTTTTTGAGCGATTCGGAAGTGCATAGCGAGGGCAAGCACGCGCACTGGCCGTTGTTCGGCATCGAGCTATTGACGATGGCGCTGTGGGCCAATCTGGTCGTGTTGCTCTTTGGCGACTGGCACGCCGTGCATCCGTCACTGCCCAAAGACATCTGGGTGGTGCTATACGTGGCGGGAGCCTGTACCTTTGTGCCTACGCTCATCGCCGCTGCTATGCAGCGCTATATCACGCCCGTCACCGTCTCATTTATTTACATTCTCGAACCGGTGTTGGGAGCCTTCGCCGCCGCTTTTTACTTGCATGAAATGTTGCCCTTGCCCGGCTACATTGGCGGGCTGCTGGTGGTAGCGGGCGCGCTCGTGCATACCTGCGGTACGGCTCTGGCGGTGCATCCGGTTCTCGACGAGGAACCGTATGAGGAAGAGTATATCGCGTGGGAAGAGGAGGATAGAGAGACGGTGTGGTATGGGCGCGCGCGTCGCCAGGTGAATAACGCGCCGTATGTCCTGGCGCGGCGGGGCGAAAAGCTGCTGTTGCAGCGCAGGCGCAGGCAACGTGTGTTGCGCCTGGGTTATCCAGACTAGTCAGGAGGTTCTATGAAGCGCAGCGATTCTGGTGATTTTTGCGTGCTCTACATCGAACCGGAGGACGATAAATCCGCCGTCTTTGCGCTGCTTGGCGAGCAGAGAAAGCCGGTGGTGATCCTGTTATCATCGCCGTCCGGGGCGCAAACGAAAATTCGCGTTTTTCAACGCCCGGAAGATTTCAGCGATCTCAAACATTTGCGGCGTCAAAGCAATCTCACGTTCTTTTTTGTGGTTGCGGGCAACGAATACCTGCGCCAACTGGCCGCGCGCAATGGTTTCCCGACCTTTGACTCAATCGACGCGCTCGGTGACGCGCTGGAGGATGGTCGTTCATCGCTCACACACCAGCGCGTCATGACGAAAAATGCACCAGCTTTCACTCCAACCTCTTCTGTGTCTCCATCCTCACGATTCTCGCCGTCGATGGCGGCGAAGCCAGCGGTGAATGTGGGCGCGAGAAGAACCGTGCCGCTTTCACCCGCGCCCACATCCTCTTCAGCGCCCACGCCTACACCCATTCCTGTACCCGCGCCTCGCCATACCACCGATCCGGGTACTTTCACGGCTCCGACGCAGCCCCTTGCGCCGCCGCCTGTCGCGCGCCGCCGCAAGCAGCGTGGCTCGCGCGGCGCAGTGATAGCGCTTGTGCTGGTATCGCTCATCGTGCTGGGCGGCGGCGCTCTAGGCTATTACATGTTATACGCTCATGGAGCCGCCCCTACCAATACGACGGTTGCTGCGCCGAAAATCCTGGGACGAGTCAACTTCTTGAGCAGCGAGCAGGTCAGCGAAACCAGCAACGCGGGGTTGAATGACGAAGTCCAGCTCGATATGCGCGGCATCCAGCCGCCCGCGCCCGGCAATAGCTTTTACGCCTGGCTGCTCGGCGACCAGAATGCCGGCGACTCGACCGTCATTCCCCTGGGCAAATTGACGCTCGACGCGGGCAATGCCCACCTGCTCTATATGGGCGATGCGCAGCATACCAACCTGCTCGGCATCGCCAGCCGTTTTCTGGTGACGGAGGAGAGCGCCACCACCACGCCCGTCGCGCCTTCGCCAGACTATAACACCTGGCGCTACTACGGCATGATCCCGCAGACGCCCGATCCGCAGGACCCGAATCACTTTAGCTATCTTGACCACCTGCGCCACCTGCTGGCCTCGGACCCGCTCTTAAACTCGTTGGAATTGCCTGGTGGCCTGTGCAACTGGTTTTTCCGCAACACGGATAAGCTGCTTGAATGGACAGTCAGCGCGCGCGACCAGTGGGATGCCGTGCGTGATACCGGTTTCGCGGTGCGCCAGACGCTGCGCACGCTGGCCTATCTTGATGGCCTGTCGTTTGTGGCGCAGGATATACCGCAGGGCCTGTCCTTGCCCGATACCCCGCATATCGCCAGCGTAGGGTTAATCAACGTACAGAGCGGCAACCAGACGCCGCCCGGCTACATCGCTCACATCCTGCACCATCTCAACGGGCTGATTAACGCTCCCGGCTCGACGCTGGCAACGCGCCAGGCGTCCGCGCGGATCATAGATGCCATTAGCAACGTACAGCAATGGCTGCAAAAGCTGCACAACGACGCCCGGCAGTTTGTCTCCATGACGAACGCGCAACTGCTGCAGTCCGCCGCCCTGTCGCTGCTCAACGACATGGTGCAGCAGGCCACCTCCGCCTATTCGGGTCAGATCGACCCCGTAACAGGCGCAATGCATCCCGGCGTGGTCTGGATACACGCGCAAGTGCAATCGCTGGCCGTCATGGACGTTTTCCAGTACGTCCAGAGCGCGCAAACCCCGGAAGTCGTACCCGGCGCATCGCCATTCACAATGTTACAGGGGCAGGGGTCGGGATTGTAGGGACGTGGGAGGTGTGGACGTCCGGGGCGAGGTGGGAGGTTGTTTGGGGAAGGAACCAGCGAGGTTGGAGATGTCATTCTGAGCGCA
>DASTKD010000161.1:0-7691 GCA_035716135.1 Ktedonobacteraceae bacterium | reverse complement strand
TGTTACAGTTCAGCAGCAAGCCAAATAGCAAAATTATCGCAGGTGTTCTTCTATATAATCGTCGGCCTCTTGTACCGTTGTGATCTTTTCAGCGTCCTCGTCGGAAATCTGGAGCTTGAATTCCTCTTCCAGGGACATGATAAGCTCAACCAGATCGAGCGAATCGGCGTTGAGGTCTTCAACGAAAGACGCGCTGGGAACGACCTCGCTTTCATCAACACCCAGTTGGTCAACAATAATCTTTTTGAGTCGTTCGGAAACAGTAGCCACTATTTCACCTCGCTTTCAACTATTGGATTGGGCGTATGTTGCGCCCGATTAAATATTGTACCGAGGACGCCATTGATAAAGCGGCTGGAGGTATTGCTGCCGAATAATTTGGCGAGTTCCACCGCTTCGTTAATAGCTGCCTTCGCTGGTACCGTATTATTAAACAGAATTTCGTAGATTGCAAGCCTGAGTATATTCTTGTCGATGCGAGCCATCTGGTTTAAGGGCCACTCGCTCGCCGCGCTCTGAATATGGGCGTCGATCTCGGCCAGGTGAGCGCAAACACCCATAACGATTTCATTCGCGTACTCGAATACTTTCGGCTGGAGATGACGCTCCTCAACGTGCCGCTGCAAAACTTCAGCCGGCGGGTGCTGAGCCGTATCGTATTCGTAGAGTGTCTGCAAGGCGATCATCCTTGCCTGTCGTCGTATCCCAGTTGGCATGCCATCCTCGTATGTTTGCTAGTCCCCATTTTTGTAGGGACGCGATTGATCGCGTCCGTCAACCTCATCCGTAATGCGTATCCACTAATCGCGTCCGTCAACCTCATCCGTAGCTCGCGTCCACTAATCGCATCCGTAACCCGTGTTCGTTAATCGCCTCTTGCCTGCCATTGTACGATTAAGCGACATCCTGGATATAAACATTCACTTCGCGCACCTGCATTCCCACCATCTCTTCAATGGCTGATGCCACCTCCACCTGAATGCTGGACCCTACTTCAACAATATTAACGCCCGACGCTACGACAATATACAGATCAGCGGAGACGATGTTGTCCCTGACGGTCAACGCAACGCCCCGGCGGGGTACTTCTCGTCCCAGGAAACGCGACCACTGATCGCTGCCCTGAGCCATGCGTATCACGCCCGGCGTCTCCAACGCCACATTCACAATGATGGTGAGTAAAACCTGGCGGGCCACTCGTATTATACCTGACGCTTCTGTGACCATCTCATTCCTGTGCTTTCATCCACACTGCTGTTTGCAATCTGAACCGCTATTATCCTACAGCAAAGATAGGCTTTTTTCAAAGTACTTGTCAAGTATCCTACCACAATCGGTCAGATATTCCCAACCTGTCTATGCAGGGACGCGATTGAATTATACCTCATCTCCTGCATTCATTTCACGTAGAGCGCTTATGGCTTTTTCAATGTCGGCGACGCTGCCGATATTGAGGGTAGTCACGCCTTTCGCAATACGTTTTACCATGCCGGTCAACGCTTGTCCAGGGCCGATCTCGATAAATGTTGTGATACCGGCGTCCGCAAGATACGCGATGGTACGAACCCATTGGACAGGCGAGGCTATCTGCTGCGCCATTTCCTCGCGGATAGCATCGGCAGAGGTGAGCGGCGCGGCTGTGATATTGCCGATGAGCGGGATGGCGGCGTCACGCACCGTTGTTTTAGCGATGGCCTGAGCCAGCCCTGCTGCGGCGGGTAGCATCACCGGCGAATGGAATGCGCCACTGACAGCCAGGGGGATGACCCGTTTGGCTCCGCGAATCTTTGCCAGTTCCATTGCCGCCTTCAAAGCCGATTGCTCACCAGAAATCACAATCTGCCCTGGCGCGTTGTAGTTGGCGACTGCCACCTGTCCCAGTCCCACATGTGCATTGGCGTCACCATTGACGCTGGAGCGCGCGCTCACTTCGCGGCAGACTTCCTGCAATGGCTCCTCGTCCAGGCCGATTACGGCGGCCATGTTGCCGGGACACACGGTTCCCTCGTGATGCATCAAACGCCCGCGCTCGCGTACCAACTTGATAGCGTCCTGCATGTCAAGCGAACCGGATGTTACCAGCGCGGCATATTCGCCCACGCTGTGACCGGCGGTGAATCTGGGAGTGAGAGGCGCAGACCAGGACGAAGATAAAGCTTCTTGCTGTGTAGGGACGCGATTAATCGCGTCCGCCCCTGGCGGGAACAAAGATGGCGATGAAGATAAAGCTTCTTGCAGGGCTGCCAGCAGCGCGAGGCTCACGGTAACAATGGCAGGCTGGGCGTTAATCGTCTCGCGCAGGGTATCTTCGGGGCCAGTGAAGCACAGGTTGCTCAGTGAGAAACCAAGCGCCTCGTCAGCCGCTCCAAAAACCCGCCGCGCCGACGACGATGCCTCGAAAATATCAACGCCCATTCCGACCACCTGGCTACCCTGTCCAGGGAAAAGAAAGGCGATTTGTGCCGTCATAGGTGTTCACTCTGTTGAAAAGGAGGCGGGTAGAGCATACCCACCTCCTAAATTAGCTCTTTTTTGCTTTTGGATAGAAGACCTGACGACCGCGATAGGTGCCACAGTTGGGGCAGGCGTGGTGCGCGAGCCGGGGCTGCCGGCACTGCGGACACTGGCGCAACTGTGGTAGTGTCAGGTGATGATGCGACCGCCTTTCACCCTGGCGGGCATGGGAAGTTCGTTGCTTTGGTAGCGCTCCCATAATAATTAACTCCTCCTGTACGGGCGTGATAAATCGACCCTTACGACTGTGTTATGACTGTGAACCGTTTTGCAACAATTTTTCGAGTACGCTCAAACGCGCATCGACTTCTGGTTTACACTCGCACGGGCCAAGATTGAGATCATGCCCACACTGCGAACAAAGCCCCTTGCAATCCTCCCTGCAAAGCGTCACCATGGGCAGCTCTGTCAGCGCGTTCTGGCGTATCGCTTCGGTCAGATCAAGCTCGTGATGCGCGTCGATGGGGAAAATCTCTTCCTCATCGAAAGGGGTCAGCGGCAAACCGCTCACCACATCAACGGTTGGATAAAATTGCTCTTCAAAGGTAACATGCATTGGCTGCTCGAAAACTTTCAAACAGCGACTGCATTCAAGCTGTAACGTGAGGTCTACCCATCCATCAACCAGCAACCCCTGGTTGGTGCGGCGCATTCGCACATGCCCGTCGAGTGGGCCGACTACGTGAATATCGTCATCAGCCTGGAAATCTTCTTCATGGAAATCGTTGACTTGCGTGGTTCCAACTGGAGCCTTCATCAACTGCGCCACGTTATAAATCATACTAGTCTTCAGCCCTTCATAATTGTGTGAGTAAAAACGTCCGTGCAAATAAGATAGCGCAGGTTGTGGCGCAACGCTAGAAGATATGCTTTCCTGTGACGCTTGCTCATTATAGAAGACCTGTGTTTGCATGTCAAGTGGCGGATGACCTCGAAGCATGGCGACCGCAAGGGTCGCCACTACGATATACGGAAAAACGTACAAAAATCGTAGTATAGTAGTGGCGCCCCTTGCGGTCGCCATGCTCCCACCGGTCGCCTTGTCCTTGCGTCTATCGCTACTGCCCTCTACGCGAGGAGGCATCTTGCGAATACATAGGGCCACCCATCGTATCAGCCGCCAGCGATGAGCGGCGCGGCCTGAGCTGCGCCTCTTGCATCTCCTGTATCTCTTCTATCTCGTCATCGGGGTAGGATGTGTCCGGTTCCTCCTCCTGGTCGCTGGCTTCATCGGGTTCCAGACCCATGCTTGCCAGACCTTTTTCGATGCTGAGGATGGAACGGCCAACCTCCATTTCGATGCTGGAGAGGTGTTCGCGCAAGGCGCGTAATGTTTCCGCGACATAGGCATCTGCTTCGATTTTGATTTGCTCGGATTGCTCTTCTGCATGGCGCACCATGTCTTTGGAGCGATCTTCCGCCGCGCGCAACAATCCCTCGCGGTTCATGACACGTTCCGACTCTTCGCGCGCGCGTCCCAGCAGTGTGCTGGCATCGGCCTGAGCCTGCGCCAGGATACGCTCTTTGTCCTGGATAATGCGCCGGGACTGCTTGATCTCGTCGGGGATGGCGGTGCGCATCTGCTCGATGATGTTCAGGATGTCCGATTCCTTGAGCATGAGCCGGTTAGATAAGGGCATCCTGCGACTGGCGGCGATCAGGTTTTCCAGGCGGTCCACGAGATACAAAATATCCATGCCTCTCCTCCGTTCTCGACAAGCCGTTGATAACTCAAATAGCCTTTACCTTGACACGCGCTACGACCCGAATTTGTTTTGTAACGCTTTCACGACTGGAGAGGGTGCCAGATCGGCGACATCCCCTCCCAGACGCGCAACCTCTTTGAGCAGGGAAGAACTGACAAATAGCTGTTCCAGATTGGTCAGCAAACAGACGGTTTCGATCTCCGGCGCGAGCTTGCGGTTCATCAAGCCCTGCTGGAACTCTGCTTCGAAATCGTTGGACGAGCGCAGCCCTTTGATAAGCGTTTGCCCTCCCACCGAACGCGCATAATCAACCGTCAACCCCTTATACGTATCCACGCGCACATTGTGCAACTGCCCGGCGCTAATCACTTCCCGCCACAGTTGCAGGCGTTCTTCTATGGAAAAGAGCAAATTTTTCGCGGGAATGGCGTAGACAGCTACAATCAACGTATCACAGAGCCGGGCAGCCCGTCGCGCAATGTTCAAATGTCCATTGGTGAGCGGGTCAAAAGTGCCGGGATAGACCGCGATATGGGCGATGCGGTCTCGCCTTTCCAGATCATTCACGCTTGCTCGTTCCCTTCATAATGGTATTTTACAACGATGTACTGTCAAGTATACCGCGAGATGGTACCATTTAACCATTACAGCAAGGATTCGGCAATAGCTCAGGCCGCCGCCGATTTCGCCGTCAGGCGGCGATAGAGTCCCGCTACCCTCTCGCCCAGGCCGATAGCCGCAAGGCCCAGCACAAGATGAATAACCTGGATAATCCAGTGGTTCGCGGGATCAGGCAGCCATTTTTGCTGGAAGAGTCCGACCAGCACCAGCAGAAAGCCAACCACGAAGGTTGCCAGGGCCAGACCGAAGCTGCCACCGCGCAAACCCTGCATGATGCCCAGTGTCCAGAGCGAGAGTACGGCAATGATGCCCACGATCATGTGTA
Organism: Ktedonobacteraceae bacterium; assembly: GCA_035716135.1. Lineage (GTDB taxonomy): Bacteria > Chloroflexota > Ktedonobacteria > Ktedonobacterales > Ktedonobacteraceae > CF-113. Next base: position 2,525 of record DASTKD010000161.1, on the reverse strand, counting down.
CACCCTGGAGAGAATCGGCATTGCCTGTCCAGAATATGATGCCTGTGATGAGATTGAATAGCACTGTGACCCGCAGTACCATTATCGCAATACGTACAACCACGAAATACCTCCTGAAAAATTCTTTGAACGTCTGCCAGGGCGACCCTCTGAAGCGTACAAAAGAAGCCAGGTCTCCCTGGATTTGTCATCCTGAGCGCAGCGAAGGATCTCAGTCCCCGGCGTGAGATCCTTCGCTGCGCTCAGGATGACAGGAGGGAAGCGGATACCCTTTACTACTCTGTGAAAGTTCATGCGGTTGCCCTGGTAAATGCCGCTCTTAAACTATACTACAATCATACTATTATTAACGATCTCCTGCCATAGAGGGGTGAGCTTCGGGTATTTGCTCACCTGTCGCTATGCTCTCGCTCCCACCGGACACGCCTGAAAGGCTACTTCTACCCGGAAGCGATGGGAGCAGGAGTGAGGCCGCCAGCGCCGCCAGTATGCCTCCGACCAGGAATGGTACGCCCGCGCCGCCAAACTGGAACAGGACACCGGCCAGCAATGGTCCGACTACTCGGCCAAGTCCGGCAATGCCCTGTGCCAGTCCCAGCGTTTCGCCCTGCGCGTTGGCGGGGCTGGCAAATGAAAGCAAGGTTGAGACGGTCGGCGTGACAGCGCCCTCGCCCGCGCTCAAGATGCCCAGCGCGATCAGCAGCAGGGCGAGATTGACGCTCCAGGCGAGCAGAATGAGGCCGGCAGCCAGCATCACCATCCCGCCAATAGCCAGGCCGCGCTCGCCAAAACGCTTCACCAACTGGCCGACCAGCCCGCCCTGCATAATGACGATGATGAAGCCGACATAGGTGAAGACGTAGCCGTTTTGTATGGCTTCCCAGCCAAAGGTGTGCTGTGCGAAGAGAGGAAACACGGCCTCCATGGCGGTGAAAGCAACAGTGAAAAGCAGGTTGATGGAGATCAAACGCGCCAACGCGCCACTTTTCACAACGTATCTCCATCCGGCGAAAAGCATATTGCCATTCTGATGCGCCACGTTCTCATCCCCGCTGGCCGCGCGGCGCTTATGTGTTTCTGGCAGGAAGCGCAGCACTAACAGCGCGTTGACCAGCGCGACGCTCATGGCGGCCCAGAATGGAACCGCCGCGCCGAGCGGGGCAAGCATCCCGCCGATGGCAGGCCCGACCACGAAACCCAGGCCAATGGCAGCGCCAATCATGCCCATGCCGCGCGCCCGTCCCTCTGGCGAGGTAATATCGGACACAACCGCCTGCGCTGAACCGATGTTGGATGCCCCCAGACCGCCTATGAAACGCGCCATCAGCAAAAATGGCAGCGAATTTGCCAGCGCGGAAAGGGCAAAAGAGAGGGCTTCGATCAAGAGAGAAACGACGATGACCGGTTTGCGCCCGTAACGATCGGATAACCTGCCCAGGATGGGGGTAAAGATGAATTGCGCCAGCGCGTAAATGGTCAGGATCAGGCCCACGCCCGTCGCGTTCGCGCCCAGGTGTTCCGCCCAGAACGGCAACAGGGGCAGGATCAGCCCGAAGCCCGCGAAATCAATAAAAATGGTAAATGCCATTAAGAACAATGGCGAACGTAATAACTTGCTCATATATTTGCTCCGTTACAATGCAGGTTAAGTCAAATTTGACCTTGCAGGTAAATAAAAAAACTGGAATGTCATCATCCACTCCGCCTGTCATCCTGAGCGCAGCGAAGGATCTCGCTCGCCGACAACAGATCCTTCGCTGCGCTCAGGATGACAATGCATGGGTTGCTACTGGTTCAGATGCACGATAGTACGCGCCAACCAGTTGAGTTCGGCATCGAGCAGCGTGAGACGATGATCTGTTACCAGATTATGCGCCGCGTCGTGGACATGCGCGTCTTGTATCTGCTGGAGAACGGCAGCGCGGTCGCGCGCCACCAGTTCGTAGCGTGTTTTGAGTAAACTGACCGATTCCTGCGGCGAAAGATAGTGCAGGAAGAACAGGCTGGCGTCCATATCATTGAGGCCGGGCTTATAGTTTCCCAGCATCTGGCGCAAAAGGCTGGAGAAATGCTTGCGCCCGGCATCGGTGATGTAATACACGTCGCGCTCGCGCATCGCCAGTTCATCATGCGCCGCGCCCGTGCCGGGTGCCTCGACGTTCTCGCGGCGTACCTCTAGATAGCCATCCTGCGCCAATCGCTCAAGCTGGTAGTAGATAGTCGGCTTCTTAATATAATCCGCAAAGATATGATGATGGTTTTCGATCACTTCTCGGATTTGTTGCCCGTACATAGGTTTTTCCAGCAGGAGTCCGAGCAACATTACTTGTTTGTACATATGCTTCCTCGTTACATTATGTCAGCTTTGACTTAATTATAACACGCAACACAACCAGTGTCAAGGTCAAACGCTGGCGACCAGGGCAGGGCTTGTGAATGATTGCCAGGAAAGAGGAGATAATGGAGAGCAAGGCGACCGCAAGGGTCGCCTCTACTATGAGACGAAGCGGTTCCCAAACCCATTC
>DASTKD010000160.1:0-9593 GCA_035716135.1 Ktedonobacteraceae bacterium | reverse complement strand
ATTGATGGTGGGGATGCCAACCGCCTCTGCTGCCTCTAAAATACTGATGCCGGGGCCTTCCGCCAGTGATTTCAAGACATATGCATCATACCCCTGCTCTACCAGATCGGTCAGACATGTCACGGCTGTCTGCGGCTCTAGCAGGTCAACGGCATGGCCCCATTGAAGCAACTGGTCGGCAATCACCATAGGCATGGCGTCATTTCGATATTGCTCTTCAATGATAAAACAAAAGCGCATATGTATCCCTTCAAGGCAGGCCGGACCGGATGCAGGTATCCGGTGGGTTGCGTTTCAAGTAAATCGGTTGCTCTAAGTATAGCAACTTTTAAGTCCTATAGCTGTTCAATGGCTCACTAAAAAAGTGTGAATCTAGCTAAAAAACATTAACAGAAGGTTAAAAGCACTATAACACATCTGCTCAAAAGAGTGAAGAGCTTTCCGAGTATTTAACATGGCGACCGCAAGGGTCGCCATGTGGTCCGCTGCAAATTTGAAGTAATCCTACACTATAGACGACGCCCGGCTTATTTTGTTACGGATTTATTCCCGCTGTCGTCATCAGTAGCATTATGCCGCAGCCGCGCCAGCCAACCATTGCGTATCACGGGGGTGTTCACCGGTCGCACAAGTTGTTCTTTTTCGCCGCTACTTCCATTCGTATCGTTGTAGGGATGCGATTGATCGCGTCCGCTCTGTGATGGGGATATGTCACGTCCGCCAGACAATGGGGAGTTATCATGCCTCTCGAATGGAGGAGACATATGATATGGTTGCATGGCATTCGCATTATCGGCATAGTTAAATGTGGTATGCGATGATGGTGGCATGGATGATGACCCATTGTCAACGCGCTCGTCTAAGGGCGTCTCGCTGGTAATCGGTTCGTGCGGATTGGGCAGGTCGGCGGGCGACAGGTTGCCGGTAAGGATGGGCGGCTGTTGCGCAATCTGATCGCGCCGCAGGGGCTGTGTTTCCTGCGTTTCCAGGGCGAGCCGCATCTCCAGCTCTTCCAACAAACGTTGAATGTTGGGGCGTAGTTTGCGATTCCTTTCGGGAATGTGCGTCCATTGCAACAGGGCAGCCGGGTAGTAGCCGGCGCGGTAACAGTAGAGGCCGAGCATAGCGCGCGCGTCATAGATATTCATGCGCTGCCAGAGCGCAAGTTCCTCCGCCGGGGTTTCAATCACGTCCGTGCTGGCCTCGATGATCTCTACGCGGTGGTACAACTTGATACCCATCAGGCTGAGGGGATAACCATAATACAGGGCCAGGCGACGGCGGCGCGTGCGTTCGGAAGAATGTTGCCCCACGAAGTAGCGTCGCGTGTAGGAGCCGCTGGACCAGATGAACCACCCCAACATGAGTATCAGGATACGACCGAGATAGCGCTGCCAGGTTTCCGGCGCGAAAGCCTGTAACACACCCAGGGCCGCGAAACAGGCTCCCAGCGCCCACGCTCCATACACCAGTCGTTTGCGGTCCCAGCCCAGCAAATCGAAATGGTGATGCAGCGGCGTCGCCAGAAATGGCAGGGGGAACTCCGTATGTGGCACAAATTCGTTTTGACCGGCGAAACGCAGCAATTTCAGACGTTTGCGAAAGAAAGGCGTGAGTACTTTGGCCGACATGAGCGCGGAAAGCCCTTCCAGCACAAACGCGGCTCCAATCATCAAGAGCGGTATTTCGTTGCGCGAGAAAATAGCTACCATAGCCAGGATGCCGCCCAGTCCTAACGCGCCGCTATCGCCCATGTATATTCTGGCGCGTCTTTTCGCCTTGCTGCGCCGCGCGGCCCACGAAGAAGGCCAGTTCCACGGCAGGAAGCCCAGGACGCCGCCCGCGCAGAGCAGCGCCAGTACCTCAAGCACGATGCCCTCTGGATGTGGATGTCTGGGGTCTTGATTGAGCAGACCAGTGATGATAATGCCAAAGGCCAGAGCCGCGCTGAATACCAGTCCTCCCGCCAGCCCATCCAGCCCATCGCTAAAATCGACCGAGATGGAGGTGACGCTGCCGATCAACCCCGTCAATAACATCAGAAAAATAAGCCAGGCGATGGGGAAATGTTGAAAGAGCGGCCCCAGGATGTCCGAATAGGGAGAATAAGGGATCTTTCCCTGTACGGTAAAGCAGAAATAACAGAGCGCGGCAGCCATGGAGACAAACAACACGCCCCCGAATTTAGCGCGTTCTGAAATGCCCTCTTTGCGATGCACTTTGTGCCAGTCGTCGATCAGGCCGACCAGCATATAGCCAAACGTAGCGCCAAGACCGATGAGCAGGATTGTCCACTGTCCCGCGTTCAGGTTGAAAATAAAGCCCGCGCCAATACCCGTAACGATGATCGCCAGGATAAACGCCGGACCGCCGACCAGAGGAAGTTCAATCGTCTTGATTTCTGGTCCTTTGGCGCTGGCGTTCGGCTGAATATCGGGACGATGGGGGCCGGGTTTGAATTCACCACTACGGAATCTGGGAAATAAGAGCCTGGCGATCCAGCAGAGAATCAGGCTAAGTAGCGTGCATGTAATAAAGATGAATAACAACCAGATTGGTACCATTTCAACTCCATCGAATAAATTTATCCCGGCATTATACAAATTGTAATCATTAGAGGGAACGCAGCCTTTCGCGCGCTACTCGCCGGTCGTCCCAGGGAATTTTTTCTCTACCTACGATAATGCTTTGTTCGTGTCCTTTGCCCGCTAGCAAGATTGTATCACCTGCCTGCGCTCGCGCCAATGCCGTTGCGATGGCCTGTGTCCTATCGGCAATGCAGAGGAAATCGTGTCCCTCACGCTTGCCTGCCTCCGCGCTGCCGCCGGCTATTTCGCGTAATATCTTTTCGCGGTCTTCTTCGCGCGGGTCTTCATCAGTAATAACGAAAAAGTCGGACATCTGCGCGGCTACGCGTCCCATAATAGGACGTTTGAGCACGTCGCGTTCGCCAGCAGAGCCAAAAACCAGCAGTAATTTGCCCGTTGTCAGTGGCCGCAGGGTAGCCAGTACTTTTGCCAGACTGTCGGGCGTATGGGCATAATCCACGATCACGCTAAAGGGCTGCCCCTCGTCGATGCGCTCCATGCGTCCCGCTACGCCCGTGACCGTTGCCAACGCGCGCGCGATGATTTCTGGCGCGATGCCCTGACTCCAGGCAGTGGCGATAGCAGCCAGACAATTGCTGACGTTGAAACGCCCCACAAGTTGGGTTTCAACGTCAATTTCAGCGTCTGGTAGTATGGCGCGAAAGCGCGTGCGGCTGGCGTCAAGCCGCACATCAACGGCGCGGATGGCGGCAGGCTGGTCGATGGCGTAGTCAATGATGGGAACACGACAGTATGGCCGCAATATCTCGTAAGACGAATCATCGCGGTTCAGGATGGCGGCGGGACGCGCGCCGCGCCCTTTATCGCGCGCGGGGTCGAGCATTTCAAACAAACGCGCCTTGGCGCGCCGGTAATTCTCCAGCGTTTTATGAAATTCGAGATGTTCGTGCGTGATATTGGTGACAACCCCCACATCGAAGGCACAGCCGCGCACACGTCGCAATTCTAACCCGTGCGATGTAGCTTCGATCACAGCGTGGGTCATGTCCTCGTCAACCATACGCCGCAGCAATTGTTGCACTTCTAATGCTTCCAGTGTACTCTGCCGGGTGGTATTCTCCCATTCCTGACCATCAAACTTGAAATTCGCGGTGGTCATAAGGCCGGCGCGTATACCGGCTTCGCGCAAGATGGTATGAATAAGATTACTGGTGGTCGTTTTGCCATCGGTGCCTGTGACGCCAATCGTGCAGAGTTGTTGCGCAGGATAGCCGTAAAACGCGCAGGCAAGATCAGCCAGAGCGCTCAATACATCACGCACTGTTATATAAGGAAGAAGTGTTGGCTCATCTGTAGGAAGTACTCCTTCGAGTGTTGGTCCCAATGCTGCCACCGCGCCCCTCCGCGCCGCATCCGCCAGGTATGCGCGACCATCGGTATGCGAACCCGGCACAGCGATAAAGAGCGCGCCTGTTGTCACCTTGCGCGAATCATAGGCCAGGCCGCTAAGCTCTTGCGCCTGGTTGATTGCGTCCGGCGCTTGAACTGGCCGCTCCTCTAAGGTTGCTATGAGTTCCTTTAATTGCATATCAAGTCCTTATATCCAGTGTAGCGCTATTAATAATACATGGTGTAGGTACGGTGATATGGACGCATATCGACAGTACCCTGGCTCAACAGCCAGAGTTGCTGATCGATAGCGGCGGCTGTCACCGGCTCGTGTCCGGCGGCATTCATGGTTTGTCGTAATAATTCACATGCCCAGACAGTAGCCGCGCGAATCTGGACTTCCTCCTCACCACCCATCTCCAAAAGTTCCAATCTATCGATACGTGCGGCCAGCGTGGGATGGTATTCCAGTACACCGCTATGGCGCAAGAGTTGTGGCAACTTGTAATCCGCGAAAATAGTGAGCTGATCCATATCCGTAAGTGCGCCCCAGTGCTTGCCGCCAAATGCGCTGTGCAGGTCAGCGACACAAATCTGGGCGCGTTTGAAAAAGCGCACTTCTTGCCCTCGAAAACTGGCAACATCACGAAATGAAGGAAAGTGTTCGACCAGCAACAAAGCCAGCCTGACCGCGCTCCCACGCGCTTCCTCAATGACATGCGCGAATTGCCCGTCGAAACGCTCCAACAGCACGCGGCCCACTTCGCGCGCGTTGGCTAAACGCTGCTCAAACAGAGGAATCAGCACCGGCGTAGAGGCTGCATTGATACGATCTGTTCCTTTAATAGAAGGCGCGGCGCGAAAAATAGCGGCCAGGTCCGCGCTGCTTATTTCGCTCAGGTAATGCGCGTCCCACAGCGCATATCCCTCTTCCACAGCCCGCGTGAGCGCGGCAGCCTCGGCCCAGTACCCATTCAGCCTCTCACCCTTATATTCGGTACTCCAGCGCGTTTGATCTCTCTCCGCCCAGAAGCAAAAATTGAGCGCGTCCAGCAGCAGCAACCAGTTGACGGTGCGCTCTGTACCATCAAAAAAATGATAGCGCGTATCCCACTCCGGCCCGGCTGTAGGGACGCGATTGATCGCGTCCGCATCCGCCGCGTCCGCTTGCACCACATTCACTCGCAGCGTGTTCGCCAGCGCGTTCATCTCCTCCATATTGATCCAGACAAGCTCGCCCAACTCGACCACTGGACGAGTCGAGGAGAGTACGCCAAGCTGGTCGGGGTAAAGTGAGACGTGATGTAATGCATCTTCCAACGTCCCAGGCTCATCATCTGTATCGTATCGTCGAGCATTCATGCTAATTCACTATCTCCGCATCTTAGGGACTCAATTCGTCCGTCACGATTGTACAGAGAATAGACCCGTTCGTCAACGTCCTGAAAATCACGCTGCTAGATGACTCAACATTATAGACATAACACACATTACCCGGCAGGCAAAGATGTTGTACTATGTGTCACTATGATATACTGGTGGACAGGCTTATCTCTGCTGGATGGCCTTGTAATTGCCATAGACAGGATATGGAGAAAGGAGTAGTTAGCACAGAGAAAAAACGAGGGTATTTTCGTTTTCGTCCTTGCAGGTCATCCCTTTTATCGCTCCTACCCCTGAGACCACCGAAGTTATTATTAGGAGGTATCCTATGGCTGTATCGAAAAAACAGGCCAGAGAAGAACTGATCGCGCAAGATATGAAACGTCTGCACGGTCTGGGTTACGCGCAGGAACTCTTCCGCGCGATGGGTGGCTTCTCCAACTTCGCTATTTCTTTTACCATCATCTCCGTCTTGAGTGGGTGCGTTACCCTCTTCTCCCTGACCGTCTCCGATGGAGGCTTTACCGCCGCATCCATCGGCTGGCCGCTCGTCACCGTTTTTGTGGTGATTGTAGCGCTGGGCATGGCTGAACTGGCCTCGGCCTATCCAACGGCAGGCGGGCTTTACTACTGGTCCTCGAAGCTGGGAGGACCCGGCTGGGGCTGGTATACCGGCTGGTTCAACCTGATCGGCCAGATCGCGGTCACGGCTGGCATCGACTACGGCGCGGCTGTCACCCTGGATGTGCTGCTCAATGCCTGGTTCCCCGGCGTCCCGGCCACGCTCGGCACGGTCTTTGGTCTCGATCCCCACACGCAATTGTTTACGTTGCTCCTGTACGCTATCATTCTGGCGTTGCACGCTATGTTGAATATCTTTGGTGTGCGCATCGTGGCCTTCTTGAACGATATTAGCGTGTGGTGGCATATCGTGGGCGTCATCCTCATCAGTGGTGGCGTCGTGATTGCCGCTCTTGTCGGCTCGCAATTCGGCGGCGTAGGCGGCAGCGATTTTACCAAACCGGCCCAGTTTGTGACGCACGGACTAAACTCCGCCGGCACACTCTTCACCGTCAATTCTACGTATAACGCGACCGGCTTCCCCATCTGGTATGCTTTCTTGCTTGGCCTGTTGCTGGCCCAGTATACCTATACCGGTTATGATGCCTCGGCGCATATGACCGAAGAGACGATTGGAGCGGCAACACGCGCGCCCTGGGGCGTGGTAATGTCGGTAGTGGTTTCAGCCTTTGCCGGCTATGCGCTGTTGATGGGTCTGATTGCCGCGGTGCCGAATCTGGGTACCGCAGGCACTGCTATCAACCCGGTGATCTACATCCTCGAGACGCGCCTGGGCTTTGTGCTGGGAACGATCCTCTTTGCGGTAATCTTTGGGGCGCAGTTCTTCTGTGGTATGTCGTCGATCACGTCGAACTCGCGCATGATCTACGCCTTCTCACGCGACGGCGCGGTGCCATTCCACAACCTGTGGCATAACCTGGACAGGGGACGCACACCTCGCAATGCCATCATCCTGTCAGCGACTTGCGCTTTCATCCTGGCCGTCCCGTCGCTTTTCAACTTCGCCACTTATGTAGCGGTCACTTCCATCGCTACTATCGGACTGTATATTGCCTACGTGCTGCCTGTTTTGTTGCGCCTGTTCTCAAAGGATTTCGTCCCTGGTCCCTGGCACCTGGGCGCGTGGAGCAGACCGATAGGCATCATTTCCGTCGTCTGGGTGGTGTTCATCGCCATTCTCTTTATGCTGCCTACCGCCAATCCGGTGACAGCGGTCAACTTTAACTACACGCCAGTCGTCGTGCTTGGCCTGTTCATCATCGTCACCGCCTGGTGGATGTTGAGCGCGCGCAACTGGTTCAAAGGACCGGTCATCCAGGGTTCGGAGACTGAACTGGAAGCCATCGAACGCGAAGCGGGTGAAACGGTTCACATCGAAGGCGCTGCTGGCGGTGAATAACTGCTGAACAGCGCCTAATCACAAAGAGGGCAAGCAGGAATGCATAAATGATCCTGCCTGCCCTCTTTTGTTTGTTCTATCCCTTTGCGCTAGTATCGACAGAAAATGCATTTTATTTAGCTCTTGCATTTTTGACGCAAACCGTGTATACTTATGTAAAGTGAATGTGCGGTTATACAAGTTTTTCATTGCAAAACACGTATTTCGGACTCCTATTTCTTCCTGTAATCTGTTGCGCGGACAGTAGTTCTCGTAGCTAATACTTGTGTAATGGCTCGCTTTGCATGTATCTAAGGAACCGCAAGAGAAAGGAATTTCCCCCGATGGAAGAACGAATTATTCAGGATTTTGTGCATCGTGTCTCGACTGATGAGAGCCTGCGCAAAGAGCTGGCGAGTAATCCTGATGGTGTAATTATGCGCGAAGGTTTTTCGCCGAGAGTCGCTCGTGTTGTGGCGCGCCTGGTGCCGCATCTGGCAGTGGGGCAATCAATGAAGCCTTCTTTTACCTGGTGGGCTGGTTAGCCATCCTGGTAGGCTTCTGAAGCTTTACATCGGGTAATTACTAGTGAGATCGCAGTGGGCAAAGAAGCTCAACCTCCTATAAATCCATTTGCCGCTCAACAGCAAATGCTGCGCGAGCGGCTTCATCATCTTCTATCAACGTTGCATCCCGCGCTGCGGGTGGATGTCAGGCGCGCCTTTGAAGAGCGCGGCAAGCTTCTATCTCAATCCTCCTATGATGCAAACGCTGCTAGCTCCGGCCTGCCCCCTGGCTCCTGGCCCCTGCTCACCCTGTTGATAGCACAATGCATTTCTCCCCGCATTGATCTCATACTTGCGAGCAATGTAGCTCTTGCGACTGAATGTTTCGTTTGTGCATTGGACCTGCTTGATGATGTCGAGGACGAAGATCAAACACCAATCATTTTAGAACTGGGGGCGGCACGCGTGCTGAACGTCTCGACAGCCCTCTTAGCTCTGGCACAGCGGTCGTTGCTCTCGCTTTTCCAACAAGGTGTTGAGGAGGCGCTGGTGTTGCACCTGCTTGGTGTTATGGACGAGGCAACGCTGGTGGCAACCTCCGGGCAGCATCGTGACCTGCTGGCAGAGCAACGTAAGGCTGATGATCTCACACGCGAGGAATGCATTGAGATTGCTGCTGCTAAGGCCGGGGCTATTATGCGCCTGGCCTGCCTGTTGGGTGCTATCTGTGCGGGCGCGACCGAAGCTGAGAGCGCGGAATTTGCGGAAATAGGGGGGATGTTGGGGATAGCCCATCAACTTGACAATGATGCGCACGACCTGTATTATCTACTAGAATCGGCTGATGCTTCTCCAGATATTCCTGGCGATAGGCATGTGAAAACTGACCTGGCTCGAGGGAAGAAAACCTTACCTGTTGTGCTTGCAGCCAGCGTAAGTGAATCGCTTCAGGAAAATCGTGAACCATCCGATGGAGTGAAACAAGAGTACCCGCAAGCTCTACACGAGGGAATAGTGACTACCTGGGGTGTCAGCCTGCTCTACCGAGAACGCGCCGAAGACCGTTTGCTAGCAATTTCCTCGCGGAGGTCTCTTGCTCCAGAACTGCGTTTGTTACTGGGCTTCAAGTAGTGGACCCGTTTATGGCGTGATGTATGGGAGGCAACAGAATGGCGTATTTGAACTGGGTTCGAATTCGCGCGAGGCGCTTTCTGGTCATAGTTTTTGCCACCATCATCTATTTCTTATTGCTGTATGTGGGTGGGCTGCGTTTTTTTCCTCAGAACGGGGCGAGCGCTGCTGATCTTGCTACGTTCTGGCTTCGCTTCGGTTTCTCGTCCCTGATCGCGCTGATCTTTCTTGCTGTCGGGAGCCTGGTCTGGCTCTTTGCGCGAGATCGGCGTGTCGCCTTGCTTCTTTTCTGTAGTTCATTTACCATGATGACTACCTTTGCTGTGGAGACAGGCTCAATCTTAGATAAGGAGGTGTCCCTGCCTGATATAATCAGCAATGTCAGTAGTCCATTAACGCTCGCGTTTTTCGCAATCTTCCTGATGCTGTTTCCAGGAAATTATCTGTCGTCAAAGCTATCAAAAGAAAATCGCCATAATCAGCTTGCAAGCTATTATATCCTGCGTGGATATTTAATAATTTTAAGCCTGCTATGTATTCTCTCGATTGCAGAAGCTATACCCTATTACCTGCAATTGCCATTTTCTGACGCCCTGTATCATTTCACCCTGGAATTTTACGTATTGTTTGTCCTTGTGGGTATCATAGTCACCACAATTATTTCCTATAGAGGAT
>DASTKD010000159.1:0-6485 GCA_035716135.1 Ktedonobacteraceae bacterium | reverse complement strand
GAAAGGCGACCGCAAGGGTCGCCTCTACTATGAACGGATTACTGCTAACCATCGGTGTCATAGTAGAGGCGACCCTTGCGGTCGCCTTTCTGGTATTATATCAATCCTTGCTACCAGTCATCCATAAGCCCCTCTACGCATGGAGCGCAATTTCCAGCGCGACGGCAAGGGTGCTGGCGGTGGCGATTTTGAAATCGGCTGGGAGTCCCGCGTTTGCCAGTTCCGCGCTTACTTTTGCGCCGCCGCCTGCTTTTGGCACGATGCAGCGCTTGAAGCCGAGTTTGGCGGCTTCTCGAACGCGCAAAGCGAGGCGGTTGACGGCGCGTAGTTCGCCGGAAAGCCCGACCTCGCCGATCAGGGCTATATCGGGAGACACGTTTTTCTCGCGGTAGCTGGACGCGATGGCAGCGGCGACTCCCAGGTCGATGGCGGGTTCTTCGAGGGTGAAGCCGCCGACAACGTTGGCGTAGACATCGTGGCTATTGACGGCCAGGCCGACCCGTTTGGTGAGTACGGCCAATAGCATCATCAGGCGGCTATACTCGATGCCGTTGGTGGTGCAGCGCGGATTGCCGAAATTGCTGGGGATGACCAGCGCCTGCACCTCTACCAGAATGGGGCGCGTTCCCTCCATGCTGACGACGACGGCGGAGCCGGTAGCCCCGGCTGCGCGGTCGGCCAGAAAGATGGCCGAAGGATTGGCGACTTCGATCAGACCTTCGCCGTGCATCTCGAACACGCCGACTTCGTGCGTGGCCCCGAAGCGGTTTTTGACGCCACGCAACAGGCGGTAAGTATGATAGCGTTCGCCCTCAAGATACAGCACGGCATCCGCTATATGCTCCAGGGCTTTCGGACCCGCGACGGTGCCTTCTTTGGTGACATGGCCGATGATAAAGACGGGGATATGCGTGTTTTTGGCAAGCTGCATCAATTGCAGAGTGCATTCGCGTACCTGACTGATGCTGCCCGGCGCGGATGTGATCTGACCGGCAATCGTGGTCTGGATGGAATCGACGATGACCAGCGCCGGTTTCATGCGGCTGGCGGCGTCTATAATGACTTCCATCTCAATCGAAGAAAGCAGGTACAACTGCTCGCCGCTGATGTCGAGTCGTTCGGCGCGCATCTTGACCTGTTCGATGGATTCCTCGCCGGAGACGTACAGCACCGGCCCGGCGGTTCTGGCGATGTAGCCAGCTACTTGCAAGAGCAGTGTGGACTTACCGATGCCGGGTTCTCCGCCGATCAGCGTGAGCGAACCCGCCACGAGGCCACCGCCCAGCACGCGATTCATCTCATCGTAACCTACCGAGATGCGCTCCTGGGCGAGCGGACGTATCTCTGGCAACACAACGGGCATATGCGTTCCCTGCGCGATAGAAGAGGAGTTGCCCATGAGCGTTTGCCTGCGCTGCTGGGTCGGATGTTGGGGTACCTCTGTCACTTCCTCGAGGGTGTTCCACGCGCCGCAGTCGGGGCATTTCCCTACCCACTTGCTCTGTTCGCCGCCGCATTGCTGGCAGACATATTTTGTGCGTAATTTCGGCATAATCATTTCCAGAAGATGGGATGGCATAGAAAATGCATGGGTCGCCATCATACATGATGGCGACCCATGCATTTTCTATCTCATTATATTAACCCTGGGCTTCGCTGCTGCTGCCGCCGTCGCCGCCCGCGGAGAGTGCGGCTTCGGGCGCGGCTGGAATGCTGGGCGCGGGCAACTGTTCGATACGGTTGCGCACTTGCAGCACCAGGTCGTCGTCGATGACGATCGCTTCAACCAGGTCGCCGGGGTGGAACTTGCCTTCCAGCAAACCCTCGGCCAGGGGGTCTTCGACCATGCGCTGGATAGTGCGGCGCAGCGGACGTGCGCCGTACTGCGGGTCGAAGCCTTTTTCGATCAGGAAGTCCTTCGTAGGCTGCGGGACAATCAGTTCGAGTTGCTGCTCGGTCAACTGCGCTCGCACGCGGTTCAGGAGCAGGTCAACGATGGAGTACATCTCCTCGATGCGCAGCGAATGGAAGACGATCACCTCGTCGATACGGTTCAAGAACTCCGGTTTGAAAGTGTTCTTGAGTTCGCCCAGCACCTTGCCCTTCATGGACTCGTACTCGTTCTGGTTGGCTTTGGCCTTGTCCTTCGACTGTTTGAAGCCGATGGACGCTTCCTTGTTCAGCAGGGCCGCGCCGACGTTGGAGGTCATAATGACGACGGTGTTACGGAAGTCCACCGTGCGACCTTTGGCGTCGGTCAACTTGCCGTCTTCCAGAATCTGGAGCAGCATGTTGAAGACATCGGGGTGCGCCTTTTCGATTTCGTCCAGCAGGATGACGCTGTACGACTTGCGGCGCACGGCCTCGGTGAGCTGTCCACCCTCTTCGTAGCCGACATATCCGGGAGGCGCGCCCACCAGGCGGGCTGCCGCGTGGCGCTCCATGAACTCCGACATATCGATCTTGATGAGAGCTTCTTCGCTGCCAAACATGAACTCGGCCAGGGCCTTTGCCAGCTCGGTCTTACCGACGCCTGTCGGTCCCATGAAGATGAAGGAACCGATGGGGCGTTTGGGGTCTTTCAGACCGGCGCGGGCGCGGCGCACGGCGCGCGCGATTTTCTCGATGGCCTCGTTCTGCGCAATGACGCGCGAGTGCAACGCTTCTTCCATCTGGAGCAGGCGCTGCGACTCTTCCTGCGCGATACGCATGACGGGGATACCGGTCCACATCGAGACGATCTGGGCGATTTCCTCTTCACCAACCGATGGTTTCTCGCTGCCGCGTTCGCGGTGCCAGCCCGATTCCAGCCTGGTGATGCGGTCGCGTAGTTTGACCTCGCGGTCGCGCAATTCAGCCGCCAGTTCGTACTCCTGCTGCTGGATGGCCTGTTCCTTTTCGCGCAGCACAGACTCCAGACCCTTCATGGCCTCTTTGAGGTTGAGTGGGGCGAGCGAGTTCTGCATACGCACGCGGCTGGCCGCTTCGTCGATCAGGTCGATAGCCTTGTCGGGCATGAAGCGATCGGTGATGTAGCGGCTTGCCATCTCGGCGGCGGCCTTGAGGGCCTCGTCGGTGATGGTCAGGCGATGGTGCGCCTCGTAACGTTCGCGGATGCCCTTGAGGATTTCAAGCGTCTCCTCAATGGTTGGTTCGCGCACGATCACTTCCTGGAAGCGGCGTTGCAGGGCGGCGTCGCGCTCGATGTACTTGCGGTACTCGTCCAGCGTGGTTGCGCCGATGCACTGGAGTTCGCCGCGCGCCAGGGCCGGCTTCAGGATATTGGCGGCGTCAACCGCGCCTTCGGCTGCGCCCGCGCCCACCAGGGTATGCACTTCGTCGATGAAGATGATGCAATCCCGGCTGTTGCGAATCTCTTCGATGATCTTCTTGAGACGCTCTTCGAACTCGCCGCGATACTTGGTGCCTGCTACCAGTGAGCCGACATCAAGCGTGAGCAGACGCTTGCCCGCGAGCGTTTCCGGCACCTCGCCAGCGATGAGACGCTGGGCCAGTCCTTCGACGATAGCGCTTTTACCAACGCCCGGCTCACCAATGAGAGCGGGATTGTTCTTAGTGCGTCGTGACAGAATCTGGATAACGCGCTCGATCTCCTGATGACGTCCGATGACGGGATCAAGCGTACCGGCGCGCGCCGAGGCGGTCAGGTCGATGCCCATCTGGTCGATGGTGGGCGTCTTGGAGTGCTTGGCGTCGCGCTCATGAGACGCGCCGGACTGGCTGAGTACCTGGATCGTCTGGGTGCGCACCTTTTCGAGGTTGACACCGAGGCTTTCCAGTACGCCAGCGGCGATACCTTCGCCTTCGCGCACGAGGCCGAGCAAGAGATGCTCCGTGCCGATATAGTGATGATTCAGACGACGAGCTTCATCCACAGCCAGCTCAATCACCTTTTTGGCGCGTGGAGTCAGACCGATTTCGCCCAGCACGATGCGGTCTCCACGTCCAATAATAAATTCAACGGCGCTGCGAACCTTGTTCAATTCAACGCCCAGATTACTTAATACTTTGGCGGCAACACCTTCTCCCTCACGCACCAGACCAAGCAGTAGATGCTCGGTGCCGATGTAATTGTGCTGGAAGCGCTGCGCTTCTTCCTGCGCCAGGCTTAGAACTTTCCTGGCCCGTTCGGTAAATCTATCAAACCTATCTCGATCGTTCACCTGTTTGTCACCCCCCTTTCAGTGGCAGAGAGTGGAACCGCGCCCTCTGTGATGCTCAGGTAAACAGCATATCCCATCTTACAACACGCATTTGGTAGCGTCAAGGAAAACAAAACTGTAGCCCTCCCATCTGTTAATAACGTATAACAACGCATTTCTATCCTGAAACAATCAACCTCCTGACTGTCGCTCATGACTCTGTGCGCAGTCGGGAGGTCGTCGGTTTAACTGTTCAAGTTCAATTGACTCGCGAAAAAACTACTCCTGTGGTGCCTCCGGTTCATCCTTAGAACGTTGGCGAGCCGCCGCTTTGAAAGCTTCAGCCATAGCTGTCGTCTCTCCATCGTCGCCAAGAGCCAAATTATTGAGCAAAGCATGTTCGCCAGCCCGCTCGGAGCGATCCCGGCGTTCTCCTCTGCCTTCCCGACGTGTCGAGCCGCCTTCTTTCTCCGCCGCGCTTTGCGATTCCTCGCCGCGAGGAGAGGCTTGCTCTAATGACATCATATCACTTGCGGAAGTATTTGTGCCAGTGTCCGGTGAGGGAGTTTCGGTCGTCTCCCGTGTATCGACTTCGTCGGCCTGCCGCAGGCTGAGTCCCAGACGACGGCGTTCGGCGTCAATGCGCAGGATACGCAGTTGCAACTCCTGCCCTTCGCGCAGGTTGGAGCGGGGGTCCATGCCGGGCGAAAGTTCGGACTGGTGAATCAGTCCCTCGATGCCATCTTCGATGCGAGCGAAGGCCCCGAAAGGCGCGATCTTGGTGATAGTGCCGGTCACGACCTGGCCGGGGAAGTAACGCGCCTCCACGGTTGTCCAGGGATCGACTTCCGCCCGTTTGATGGACAGCCCGATCTTTTTCTTTTCTTTATCGACATTCAAGACCTGGACTTCAACTTCCTGCCCGACCTGGAGAACTTCGCTGGGATGATTGACGCGACTCCAGGCGAGCTGGCTGATATGCACCAGTCCGTCCGCGCCTCCCAGGTCAACAAATGCGCCAAAGTTGGCGAGGTTGCTGACGATGCCCGTGCGCACTTCGCCGGGTTTGAGTTCGTCGAGCAGTTCTTCGCGGCGGCGCTGCCTCCATTCCTGGTTTGCCAGGCGTTCGGAGAGGATCAGGCGGTTGCGCGCACGGTTGATCTCGATAATCTTGAGTTGCAGCACTTTGTCTTTCATGCTGGCGAGCTTGGCTGCCGTCTCCTGGTTATCGCCGCCCTGGGCGACTTCCTCGCGTTTGAGGTTGAGAATCTGGGAGATCGGCACGAAGCCCCGGATGCTGGCGACATCGACAATCAAGCCGCCCTTGTTGTAATCGATGACTCGAGCTTGCAGCAGCTCGTTATTCTTATACTGCTCTTCGGCGACGCGCCACTGGCGTTCAGCGTTGGCCCGTTTGAGAGAGAGCAGCGCGTGTCCATCCGGCGTTTCAGGTTGGATGACATAGACCAGCACCTTGTCGTTGAGATGAAGATTTTCAAAGGACCAATCACCACTCGCGGGTAACTCTCGCGTGGAGAGTACGCCTTCTGACTTGAGACCAATATCGACCAGAATCTCATCCTGGTCAATACGCACGATTACGCCATCGACTACATCGCCGCGCTTGATATTGATGGGAGTGGTGGATGCCGCGAGCAACGCTTCCATTTCGTTGAAGTCGTTCATCTCTTCGGGGCCTGAGTTGTTATTCCCTTGTGGGTCGTTTCCTTCGTACATTGTCTGTACCCGTCCGCTTTTAAGATTTGCCGCTGGCATTGTCGAAAGGTCGCCGTGCTTCTGTGCTTGCATGGGTAATATACCCCCTTCGATCCACGGTTATTGCCCGTCCATATTTCCCATCGCTGTTCCTGGTGGATGCGCGCTACGCTTTCGTTCACTTTCAGGCTATTTATAAGCCGCAAGGAGACGAATTGGTTATGCACCGGGACCCTGGGGATGTGTCATTGGACATGGGTTTATCGGAGGAGGCTGCTCAGGCTGGCATCGCTTGCGCGTTTTTCATCTCAGCCGCTTTTCGTTCAAGCCGAGAAGACCACTATTCGACAACAAAATATGTCTTAAAAACGGTCCTACAAAACACTGCACGCAGACCGATAAGCCGCACTACAGACATGACAAGAGCCTGAGGACAGTATACCCCCACTCGATGCTCTTATTATACCAAAAGCCTTCCCTGAATGCAAGCTAATACACACCCAATTTAGCAGTTTGCTCCGATGTTTGTTAATCTGCCATATTGTATCACACAGATGCAAGAGGTTCCAAATTCGTGTAGGGCATGGCGACCGCAAGGGTCGCGAC
>DASTKD010000158.1:0-16364 GCA_035716135.1 Ktedonobacteraceae bacterium | reverse complement strand
AACGCCGATAATGCCCGTGATGACCGGCATGATAAACATGATGCCTACAAAGATAATCAACAGATTCAAGTTGCGCTTGCCAATAGCGTCATCAAACACGAACCGTATCATGAGCGGGTTCACCAGCCCCAGCACGGTCGTGAGAATGATGGCGATAAGCACCAGCACCACCTGTAATTTGTAAGGACCAAATGCCTGCGCGACACGTCGTAACGTGCGCGCATCGGTCTTGCGCCCTCGTTTCTTTTGTTCTTCAAGATAAGAGGACATGCCACCTCTCATGCCATGAAATGCCATATAATTTATTACTCCTGAAAAAGATTTAGTTGTAAATACCGATATATCGTCTTCTCTACAGTGTACACAATCTCCTCATTCTTTGTCACTGTTCAAGTGTCGGGTCTTTCCCTGTCCATTCTGACAGGCTAAGGTGGTGGATCAATCCTGCCAGTAATGCGCCACGTACTGGCAGTGAGTTGATGCGCAAATATTCGCGGTTCAGGTCATGCATCCCGCCGCCTATGGCTCCCAGGCTGTCGAGCGTGGGAACGCCTGCGCCAACAAGGATGTTGGCATCGGAGACGCCGCCCTTACTCTCTGCCACGACGTTGAGACCCAGCGCCTGACCCTCCTGCTGCGCCAGTTCAACCAGCCACAATATAGCGGACGTGGCCGTGTATGGCGTGCGGCCGCGCGTGCGTGTTAGTCTAGTATGAGTGCCGGGAACACTCTTGCCAGAAGTAATCTGCTCGAGTGTTTCGCGCGCCAGATTGAGACTGTGTTCATCAAAAGCGCGTACCGAAATATGACAGCGCGCGGCGTCTGGCACCACGTTGAGTGGTTCGCTGCTACTAATGCGCGTCACATTGAAGGTGACGCCGGGAAACATGCTGTTCAGTTGATGGATAGCAATCATTTTATGCGCCAGTTCAATCACCGCCGAGCGTCCCCGGTGCGGCTCTACGCCCGAATGAGCGGGTACGCCCGTCACTTCCAGCACGTATTTATCAGCTCCTTTGCGCGCTCGCGTAATCACCTCGGCTGAGCGCGATGGTTCGAGCACCAGAGCGGCATCGATGCGCGGCGCGATCTCCCGAAAAAGGGACGCGCTGCCGGGAGAACCAACTTCCTCATCATTATTAAACAAAAGAGTGATCTCGCCATATTCCTCGAAGTTGGAGTCGATGAGCGCCTTAACTGCGTACATTCCCAGTAATACGCCCGACTTCATATCGATCACGCCTGGCCCTGATGCCAGCTCGTCGCGTATCTGAAATGGCTGTGTCATTGCCGCTCCTCGCGTATAGACCGTATCGACGTGTCCCACCACCAGCAGGCGCATATGCCCTGTGCCTGTGCCTTGCCTGCGGGCGAGCAGGTTTGGCCCGTAATGGCCCGCTGGATAGAGCGAAACCGCGAAACCCAGGTCGCTCAGCCAGCTTTGCAGGTAGGCCATGATCTGTTCTACGCCCTCGCTTTGCCCCGTACCTGAGTCGATGTTGACAAGCAGTTGCAAGCGCGAGAGCAGTTCTGGCTGGTAAGACTGCATTATGGGGAGATACATCTGAGCAAAGGTGCGCATAGGTTGTCCTTCTGAACATAGGGAGCCGTAAAATCTGCATTCTATTGTAACACATGGCTTATGTTTGGTTTTTGCTCGTCAAAAACCTCTATAGCTGCATGGAGTTTTGCCGATGATACAAAGGAGACGCTATTCAAGAAAGGGGCAAACTGCGATGCAGGTCACTTCATCTTCAGCAACAGAATATAGCGGAGAAGCAAATGATGCTCAACAGGGAAAGGACGCGCTCGCGCCTCTCTGGTCGCCACGCATTGTTTATATTCGCGCTGATATTACACACCTGGCTTCTCCACTGATTCCGTTTGCCGTATTTAAGGACAATCCGCTGCTAAGTTTTCATGCGGCCAGAGAAACGCACCGCCCGTTTGCTCAACTGGAGAATGCCGCCGAGGTGGTAGAGCTGCTCTGGAACCAGCCGTTTTCAGCATTGACGGATACGCAGCGTTATTTTCTCGTGGCGTGGAGCGCCGTGCCGCGCCATTCCTCGCGTCTTACCCCGTTAGCAGAACTGACCTTTGGCATCGCCACACCGGGTCCATATTATAAAAGGTGGCTCACCTCCCGCGCTGTTCGTTATCATGGGGAACCGGTGGCATGGCGTATCGAGATCGACATGCTGGGCGAGCAAGAAAAAGTAATCGAGATAGTGTTGACCGCGAGAAACATGCAGCGTTTATTGCCGGCTCAGGTCTTCGCGTCGGGAATGTCATCCTGAGCGCAGCGAAGGATCTGTGCGTGGCCCGGAGAGATCCTTCGCTGCGCTCAGGATGACAGGACAAAGCGAAGGATGACAGGTGGGAACCGGCGAGTTTCAAAAACCGACCGGTGAAGGCCTACTCTGGTCCCTCATGCCACGAGCGTGTAGCGTTGCATGTAGGCCAGCAATGCCAGGCGTTTGTAGGCCAGGCTTAGATGCGCGGCGTGCCTGGCGCGGGCCTGTTTATCACCTGGGAGGGCCTGTTTATAGTTTCGCATGTCAATTCCGACGGCCTCCAGAGCTTTTTGCAGGGGTGTTGAACGGAATGGGTCAAAGAACATCCTGTTCGCCAGGTCGATCAGCAGGGCAGTGCGCTGCTTGTCAGGCAGACCGGTTATCCAGCGAGCCGCCTTTATAAAGAGCAGTTCGCGGTAGATGTTCTCGATAGCCAGTTCTGACGGGTCTACATCAAACCCCCTGATCACATATTCGCCCGGCTCCAGGGAGTCCTGCATGAGCGGCACCACATTCCGATCGCGCCGGAGCGCATCCACATAACAATGATAGGCCGTTACCGCGCACATGCGCTCAAGTGAGTCAATTGAACGCGCCTCACCCTGTTCAACTCTCTGCTCATAGGCACAAATCTTGAGAAGAGCATCCTGCACGATGTCTTCGACAATTTCATCACGCTGCTTTACCCACAATGGGACGCGCGCGAAGCGTACCCAGCGAGCAACCCGGCTACGTAGAAGCGGATAAAGATGTTCCCACTCTTCATCCTTGAAACGGCTACCTGACATAGTGATCTCCCTTCAAAACTGTCTAAGTATGTCCGGGCATTACTTCGATGTAATTGCCTGCGCTGACAACTTCTTTAAGCTGGTAGACCAGCAAAAAATAATGGCGCTCGTCATTGAGCAACAGGAAGGAATCCACATTCCTGAGAAAAGTTGACAATCTGGAATGCTATGATATAATCTGATATAGTAAGGTGCTATTTGATATAATGATAACAAGTAACCTCATATTAGTCAAGTGTTCATCCATAACAATTGTTTATCTGAAGTATAAGTATCTGAATATATCTTACAGTTCCCTGTTAAAAATATGAGAGAAGTACGTTTATACAGGTGAAGTATCTTAGATTTATATCTAATTATTTGTGACCATCCACAAGTTACGCCCGTTACTAGAGAAGGATAGAAAGGATGTGTCACAAATTTGTGACCTGGTACGTATTGTAATTGTAAGAAAATATGGTATACTGGAAGAAAGCAGAGATAATCGCGTAATGTTATGGACATAACGTACACATTATCTCGGGAGAGCGGGAAGTAGATGGATGATAAGAGCCTTCAGAATATCAAACAGCATCTTCAAGACAGGGATGCTCAACAGCGCATTCTGAAGAATATTGAGCGCGCGCATTCAGAAACTACAGTCACAATTGGGCGTGCTGCCAGCTTATTTGAATTTACCGAAAACCAGCTACGAGACTGGGAAGTCAAAAATAGGCTGACCCCCAATAAATCCACAGGCGGTCAGCGCTTATATCCGCTCTCAGAGATAGATAAACTGGCGATCATCCGCGAACTCCTCGATGCCAAATTTGCGCCCGGCGATATTCCCGAAAATATCGATAAAATCTGGAATGCGATCAGCCCACGAGAGGGACAAGAGGTCTCCCCTGCTGCCAGTGATGGAAGACACTTACTGATCGATCGGCGTGTAGATGAGAACGATCAGAACGTATTCTGGCAATATTTTGTCTCCCAGGTTTTGCGTATATCTCTCCTATTGATCTGCGAGGATATGCCTGAAACTATTGCCGGGTTAGTACTTCCTTTACAGCAATCTGAGCGGATTTATAGTAACGATCCGAAAGATTTGCAGCGCGTAGGTCTTTCGCTGGTAGGGTGGCTCACACGCAACCGGACCTTTCATGCTTTCCTGGACACTTCGCCATCATTCGAGTTTCCCAGTGATTTCCGCATTGAGTACCTGAATATGCCAGATGCGAACACCTATCCTTTTACCCCTTATATTGTGATACAGAGAAGAACACGCGGGCTTACGCTTTCCTCTGTGCTTGTTGAAACAATCTATCGCCTCCTGCAACTCGTGTATAGTGAGGTGGAACACTGGCGACCCAGCTTTCAAGCGGGGATGCGCGACTATGTTTATCAGGTAACGGATTTCTCGCGTGGTACTTATGTAACTGACCCTGTGCTGGAAGGCATCATGAATATGGTTGTTGAATTGGGGGGTAAATCAACGGACGGCAAGGATAGATGGAGATTTTGCGGTCTGCTCTTACCAGAAGATGGCACTCTACCAATGCAACAACGTAACTTAGTGGTTCGCGCGCAGAGCAAGCACACACCTATCAGGTGGAGTAATGTAGTTCTATCCAAAAACTATCCTGGTCTCTCATTTCGCGCTTATCAAAGTGGGCATGCGATCTACCGGCCAGATATACACATCAATGATCATATACTGGCTAACCGTGAATTCGAGGAAACAACGCTTTCCGCGATTGCGATTCCTGTTGCCGGTGAAAATGGCATGGCTGTTGCTGCGCTCTATGTTGCATCAGATGAATCTGGTGCCTTTTCTAAGGCAGATCAACGCGCATTACGCTTAATGACCAGGATGATTGAAGAGCTGCTCTCAACCTACCAATCTCGCCATCAGATGCCGGGAAAACTTGCCAATCTGCTTAATAATCCTGGCCTTGTCGATCTTGCTTTTCGTGATTTTCGTTCGGAGGATGATTTTATTAACGACCTGGATGCATTTCTTGCAACTATTCAGGCACGAAATGATATTGAACCACAGAATAGACCTGATCCATCAATTAAACCAAACGAGGCTGTCTCTTTTATTGCCATTGATATCGATAATCAGGCGGGCCTGGCAACGAAATACGGCGACCAGGTCGCAAGAAATTTGAGCAGAGAAGTTGGATTAAGATTACGGGGACAACTTAGCCTGCTTTCTAATCCTGAATATAGACAATTGTATCATATTAACGCAGATAGCTATTACATAATGTTGGTCGGTATGCCACTGGATGAGGTGCGTAGCCTTGCCTTAACACTTTATAACCAGATACGCGGTGATTATCGCATTGATGCACATCGCACAGCGGTGGGAAGGCCAGTGAAACGCGAAGATATGCTCGAATTGAAAAATGTTACAGTTCGCCTGGGCGTGCAAACTTACATGTATGCAAAACTCAAAGAGGTTTTGAAAAGGCACCCTTCTGAGACAGCAATCTTAGATGTGAGAGCATTGGTTTTAGTAAATTTTGATGAGAGTCTTAAAAAGGGACAGGTAGAAGGAGGAGATGTGATTGTAGGTTGGAACTCTGATGCCTGGGGTTTCATACGCTGGTCTTCGTCTAATGAGGATCAATGATTGATAGAGTAGGGAAGTATACAAATCACAATCCAGATGGAAGGTCATGTTACTACTGCACCAAAAGTACGTTCTATTCACTAGAATATACTATTTTCAGGTTATACCGTTTCTTCCTGTTTTTTCGAATGAATTGAAGATAGGTTTTTAGGATCATTGCGAATGAGGGAGGATGGTATGGTCTACACCGGTAGGAGTAAGTACGATGGTAGAGACCGTTTTTTTGTTGGGATGCCCGGGTAGTGGGAAATCAACATCTACGCATTGCATAGAAATGATTGCGCGTGATGAGAATGAGAAACTTTCTGTCGAGCGCTTTACTGACTATCAAATATTGGATGATTGGTTTCAGGCCGATGAAGAATGCCGCCGATTTCGACCCAGCAAGCATGGAGGATTCGATATCCTTGATGATAACATATACGACGAAGCTCTTGCTGTCTTGAGAGATAAAGTTCTGGAATGTAAATCTTTGAAAGTACATGATCTGCTTGTAGTTGATTTTGCCCGGGCCGACTACAGGAGTGCTTTTGATTTGCTGGGAAAGAATTTGATCCAGAATAGCCTTTTTCTTTTATTTCATGCTGAAATTGCAACGTGTATCCAACGTATCCAGGAACGTGTTCGAACTGCAACTTCGTTCGATGACCACTTTACTTCGGAATTTATTCTTGAAACTTACGACCGGCCGAACTATATTGGTTCCATTGTTACTATGCTAGAGGAAAACTATCAGGTCGATGAACGGAGAATCAGAATCATCAATAATTCGAGCAAGCACAGCAAAGAGGATCTTTATCGTCAAATGTCGGAATTTGTAGAGGATCTCGTACACAGGAAATCTGTATTACCAGTATAGTCTGACCCTCCTGCTATACGCATAAGCCTTTCACCGTTGTTTACCTACTATCACAGTGATAACGGGAGCGACTTTCTCGATACACTCGCGCGAGAATTTGGCATTGCCAAAAATCTTGTAGAAGCGAAATAAAGTCGTTCCCAAAACAGGTAACCTTCACGCTCGAATACTTGAGTTTAATGTAAATTTAAGTCGTTCCCAAAACTGCTTCTGAACACTTGAACGGGTATTACGGGCAAAATAAAGTTGTTCCACCCCTCCCCTCTTCCGCTGCAGGTCTCCGGGTCGTAATCAGACTGATTGGCGGCGTTGCGAATAGATCAATGCGTTCGATCGCCTCATAACCGACCTCGCGGAGCCAGCCCACGTATGTCGAGAATGGGTAGACCTGACCGCGGTTCGTGCGCAGCAGCAGGCCGAGCGCGTAGAGGACGACTGAACGTGGGCCATCAAGCCGCTCGTTAGGCAGAGCATCCAGGATCGCCAGCGTTCCACCGGGGCGCAAGGCGTCGAAGAGTCGCCCGAGCAGACGACGATTGGTTGCTTCATCGAACAGGTGGCAGAGATTGCCCGCGATGGCCAGATCATATGCAGAGCGACCCAGGTCGATGGTGAACAGGTCGCCGCTCAGGTAATCGAACTGGGTGGCGTAGCCGCTGGTCGCCACCACTTGCCGGGTTACCGCCAGGACTGCTGGCATATCTACGGCCGTCGCACGCATGTCCGGGTTTCGGGCGGCAAGGGCGAGGCTCCAGGGCGCTGCCCCGGCACCCACGTCTAGCACGCGTTGACTGCGGGTGATCAGGTGGTCGGCAGCTCGCTCCGCCGCGGGGGCAAACAAAGCGCCCAGGTGAGCAACCACCTCGGGATAGAGAGTTGCAGCCCCGCCAGGGGTATCGCCCGCTCTGGCCGGTCGGTCGTCACGGATCGCCTGGATGAGCTGGTCCCAGGGTGTGATCCACACGGTTAATTGGGCCAGATCGGGGAAAGCAGCGTAGTACAAACCGTGCGAGTCCTTCTCAACCAATCCCAGGCTACACAGGGCAGCCAGCAACAGGCGAGCGCCACGCTCGCTGCTAGCGCAATCGCGTGCGATGGTGGTCGCGTCGGCAGGACCAGCGTCGAGTCGCGCCAGGACGCCTATCTGATCGGCGGCAGAGAGCGCCGAGGAGATGGCGAGCGCCTCCTGGAGAAAGCTCCATTGCTCAGTTGTGAGCCGTTGCTGCGGACGTGGGGAAGCGGTCATGATTGCACCTCGACCAATCCGGTGTTGCCGTCTATCAGCACCCATTGTCCATCACGCACACGCGCTGTGGCGTTACCAGTACCAACAACCGCCGGAATGCCGTACTCGCGAGCGGCCAGTGAGGCATGAGCCAGGGGGCTGCCAGTATCGGTCACCACAGCCGCCGCACGTGCGAAGAGCATCGTCCAGGCTGGTGTCGTCACCGGTGCGATGAGCACGTCTCCCGGCTGCAGGTGGTCGAACTCTTCAGGTGTACGGATCACACGGGCCGGCCCGCTTGCGCGGCCAGGACTGGCGGGCAATCCGGCCAGCCCATTTCCAGATGACGGTCCCATCTCTGACCTGAGCATGTTCTCAGTTCCTTCGAAGATCCGCTTCATCATCGGTGTCATATCGCCAAGGATGAGTGGAGGCGTCAGGCGACGCTGGCGCTGCCAGAGCTTCCGTCGCTCCATCACTCCTGGCGCTGGGCTCCCGGCGGGTTCGTTTTCCGTCAGGGCAGCCAACAGTTCGGCGCGCGTCAGGAAGAACACGTCTTCTGCGGTGAGCAGGACACCTTGTTCCACGAGTATCCCACCCAGGCGCAGCAGAGCGCGCCGCATCAACGGCCAGCCGAGCGTCAAGGAAGCGACTTGCTCCTCTCGACTCCGGCCGAAGCGCTGTGCAGTGTTCAGGAGCTTCTCGAAGCGCGCCAACCGCTTCGGTTCGTGTGCCAGCGCCGAGCGAGCCTGGGCTTCGGCCTGCAAGCGTTCCGTCGAAGCCAGACCGGGTCGCGCCAGGGTTTCAGAATCAGGGCTGGTGAGGCACAGTGAGCTATACTCGCCCAGGGTAGGGTGGAACCAATCGAGGCAGGTGACGGAGTGGTCACGGGAGACGAGCGACACATCTGAAAGCCCGCAGAGGAGCCGCTGATAGCCACCGCCGATGCGCGGGAAGAGGTACTTGCGATAGAAAGCGGCCAGCGGCATTTCTGCCTTCCAGGCAAATCCTGCCACGGCTGTGATCGAGGTAAAGTAATCGCCAGCCACGCACACCTGTTCCTCGACGAGGCCAACGAGGTCGGATGCGTTGAGTTGATCCACGCGCGAAGTACTCTGCTGGACGAGTGCCTGATAGCGGGGCAGAAGCTCCGCGCGCCATTCACGCACGAATAGCTCGACACCGAACTTTGCGGTAAAGGGCATCGTCATAGCCACCCGGCGCGGATGAACCAGCGCCTTCGGCAATGCGTGGCGCAGGAGCTTCCAGAGCATGCTGGCGGGACTCGACGGGAGAAAGCTGAGCGAGCAGAAGTACCAACCGTTGGCAACGATGTGCATCGGCTGCGGGGTTGGGGTGCCGGCAAGCTGCCGCTGGTTGGTGCCGAGCCGTTCCTCGATCCGGGAAAGCCCCCAGCTTTCGAACAGCGGCGTCAGCGGATCGCCCAGCCACTCGCCGAGCCGGATGTGGCGTGCCCAGGCACCCCGCAGCGGAGCTTTCCATTCTCCAGGCTCGGACAGAGTGGTAATCGGGCGAGCCTGGAGGAGGAACAGTTCACCCCCGGCTAGCGCCCACTCGATGTCCTGGGGTATCCCACCAAAATGCGCTTCAACACGTCGAGCAAGCGCTGCCACGATCAGCGCCCAACCTGCATCGATAGACCCTTCTCGTTCAGCCCGGCAGACGGCCTCCTTATCACGAACGATCCATTCGTCCGGCATCGCCTGGCCGGAAACCAGCTGCTCGCCGGAACCCCGGACAGCGCTGATTACCGTCTCTGTAAGGTCGCCAGTCACCGGGTTAGCGGTGAAGGCTACCCCGGCCGCAGAGGCTTCGACCTGGCGCTGGACCAGGACGGCCATGCGGCCTCTCTTTTGCTGTCCCTGCGCGGCGCGGTAAGCGGTAGCATGTTGGCTGAAGACGGAGGCGAAGACTCTTCGCACAGCAACCACCAGGGCCTCCGCTCCCCGCACGTCGAGGACCGTTTCATACTGCCCGGCGAATGAGGCTCCGGGCAAGTCCTCCGCCGTCCCTGAGGAGCGGACCGCCAGGGGAACATCGCCGAGTGCGTTGGCTGCTACCAGCAGAGCCTCGACAATATCGGTCGGCAGCGTAGCTCCAATCACTGCTTCCGGGGAGATTTCCGGGCCAGGGGCGTTGGCGATAAGAAAACGATCGAACGCGCTGGTGGTCAGGACAAAGCTATCTGGCACAGGGAAAGCAGCCTGCGCCAGTTCCCCCAGTTTCGCAGCCTTCGCCCCGGCGCGTTCAACATCACCCTGACGGATATCCGTCAGGTTCAGAATATAGTTGCTATGCACGTCATTTGGTAGCAGGCTGGACATCATTCGTACCTCCTCAAGTCTCATCTCTTCCTGGTATCCCGTTCATCCGGGAAAGCTGATATGTGTCCGGTTTTTTCTCCTGGCCGGGTGTGCGTAGCCACAGTGTGATGGAAGCTGGCTGCATGGTCTCCTCGACAACTGCAACTAACTGCTCGCTCAACCGACTTAAGTCTACTTCATTACGCAGAGTAGCATTGAAAGCTGCCAGTGTTTGAATGGCATCGTACTTGCGCCGGTAGAAACGACGATCAATGATCTTCTGGGTGCCATGCCGTAGCGGTTGGAACAGGGCCGCTATGACCAGCGTAGAGACAACAATCACCACCGGGGAATCTCCCACCTGTCCGGTGACCGCTTTGAAAAGCGCCTGTAGCGCGATGACAAAGCCAAAGTAGAGCAGGGCAAGGAGAGCCGTCAGCGTGCCATAGACAAGTGTACGATTGATCAGGATGTCGATGTCCCACAGGCGATAGCGCAGAATCGCTATACCAGGCGTCAGAGGAATGAGCAGTAAGCCAGGCGGATAGACATACGTAGAGAGCAAGAAATAGGGTGAGCTTGAGGCGCTGAGAGAGGGGAAGGCCTGTACCGGCACGAATCTGCCTGGAAGCACCAGTATTGTCGCCGCTAAGCCGAACACCACCCACTTGGTTTGCTGCCGCTGCACCAGGCCGGAAACGCGAGCATACCGGTAGATCTGTGCGATAACCCCGGACCCCCCATTGATCAGGAAGATGGCACTGAGCGCCAATGGAGGGAGGGCGGAGATCACTGAGGAAACGTTTAAAAAAAGGTTACTGGCGACCACGAAAACAGCCAGCGGACGCGTCCAACCAGGAACGAACCGTCCATCGGGAAAGAGATACAAGAGCAGGCTGAGCGAGGTCCATCCCAGGCCGATCAACACCGTGTGTGACAAGTACCAGGCTGTTTGCGCGTTCGTCACCTGGACTGCCTGGGCCTGGATGCTAAAGTTGACCCCCATGATCACGAGGAACAGCGAGACAAACATAGCCATCCAATCATCAGACCTGCGCCAGAAGAGCACCCCGGCGACCCCAAAGGAGACCAACGCCGAGGCAGTGGCGAGTGCAAAGGTAGATGTTGCGTAAGCGCCGATGGAAAAGCCCAGGTTCTGGAGCGCCCGGGCGCTGCCAGGAGTGAGTTGTCCGTAGCTGTACACGCACATATCCCCGACACAGATAGTCTGAAGTTGCGCAAAATACGCGGGAAGGCTCGCAAGAAAGATGCTCAGGGTGAAGACAACCACTGTCACCCACACGATTCTGGCACTGACTAGCCAGTGTCCACGTAAGCGGGTGCTCTTTATACTACTCAAGCCAGGGCTTACGTTTGTCTCTATCAACGGAGATGGAGCTTTCACCGGGAACTCCTTCATACAAACGACAACGCAAATCCCATAGCGAAGTCTAATGGCTGCGCTCAGTGGATATGGCCGAAAGTTCAGAGGCAGGCACCACGTCAGCAGACATCGCCAGCCGATGCCGGTTCAAATAGAACTGCACGACAAGGACGAAAAAGAGTGGGACGAAGAGCCACATTCCGCCGATGTTGTCGCCGAAGGACGCGGGGTCGTCCTTCTCCAACACCAATCCCACCACCTGGACGATGATGGCAATGGCTGAGAGGACGATCGGCATCACCGACCGCTTGAAGCGGTTCTGGCCGAGCAGGTACCAGATGACCGCTATGACACCAATGGCCAGGAAACCGATGTCGTCGACCTTGTCGAGCAGGCCGCCCTCCTCAAAGGCAACGGTGCCGAAGGCGAGACCAGCGAGAGCGAGAGCGGTACTGGCGAGCAGGTTGTAGCCGCGATTGATGGCGTCCTGAATAGTCATTTTCATGGTTTTCCTTCCTTCAATATCAACGCTCAGGTCAGGTATTGTTCTGCCAGCAGTCACACCTGGAGAGTCACCTGATAGGCTTCTCGAACTGGCGGCGCTGCGAAAAAGTGGACACCCCTGGCAAGTTGCACCGTATAATAGCCATCGCTAGCCTCGCTGGCTGCCATATCAGCCTCGGTCTCCCACAAAGCGACAGCGATGCCTTTGTTAGTAGTTTCATCGGTCAGGAGAAGTAGCCCTTTGAACCCTTGCTGTGCTTGAGCTGCCGGTACCACATGCTCACCAAGAAATTGAAGTAACTCGTCTAACTTGCCTGGTTGAAGTTGGGCCAGGGTGACTCTTGCGTACATGGCTTGTGTTCCTTTCTGCATCCGGTTTGTGTGTAAGGTCTCCTAACGATTGATCACCGTGCGTCGGCTGGTGCCGCAATGACACCAAGCTGCCGCATCACGCCCAGGTCATCCCTCACAGCCCGATGTTCGACCACTTTACCATCTCGGAAGCGAATAAAATGCATTTGATCCTGGCGAAATGATCGACCGGTTGGAGGCAAGCCCTGAAACGGGCCACGATGGGTACCACTCACGGTCACTCGAGCAACCACTGTATCGCCCTCCGCGACGAGTTCCTCGATGGTGTAGTGCATATCGGGAAAGGCGGTACTCAGCATCGTGATCAGTTGTCGCATCGATTCGGGACCACGATTGCTGCTTCCAGGAGTTGCGTTGTGATTGATAAAATCAGGAGCGATCACCTCATCTGCCACAGAGAGGTTCCCCTGGTTGAAAAGTTGCTCGTAAAGATGTTGAACGGTTGCCTTGTTTTCCGCTTCTGTTGTTGACATGGTATTGACTCCTTTTTACTCCGACCGGCAAACGATGACAGTGCATTTAGCTACGCTCAGCCGGTCGTTAAAGTAGCCTTTGTTTTCTGCCGCGCTATTCGCTCGTAAAGATTCGTGTTTCTCCCGAAAATTTCGAGAACGTCTCTTCATCTGGTGAGATGTACTCAGTATAAGGGGGAATGACTCTCACGGGTGTCCAGTGGAATACGTAACGTGAGCCTATCAGGCTACGTAATGTATGTGACGAGACAACGAGAAAAAAACACGATTACGTAATCAGTGTTTTGGTGGCAGCAGCCCGCCTTCGATGGCATAGCGCACCAGGGCGGTGCGTGAGTTGATGCCGAGCCGGGTGTAGATGCGGTCCAGGTGGGTCGTCACAGTGCGTGGGCTGATGATCAGCCGCTCGGCGATTTCAGGGGTGGTCAGGTCATCAGCGACCAGCTGGACGATTTCAAGCTCGCGGGGGCTGAGTGGCGTCGCTCCTCTTGACCTGTGAGGCATTTTACGAGGACGGATGCCAAGCTTGTAGAGGACACTTCGGGCGCGCCGCATATAGCGGCGTGCGCCAATCCGCTCGAAGACAGCCAGGCTCTTCTCCACAGCAGGTATGGCTAACTCTCTATCAGTCGCAGCAACGAGTGTCGCCCATTCAAGGTGGGATCGAGCAGCATCGAAGGGCATCTCGACTGCCGTGAATGCGCGATACGCCTGGTCCAGGCACGCAGTTGCCTCGCCAGGTTGACCGAGCGCTTGCAGGGCAAGCCCCTTGATGCGGCTTCCCAGAGCGGCGGTAAACCCATTATCAAGGGGAGCGTGTGCCATGAAATCCTTTACCAGCATCAGCGCTCGTTCGGGATTGCCGACCATTATCTGGGCTTCAGCAACCAGCGCCTGCGCCAACAGCGAGACACCTCCTTTCTGGTTCAGCCTTTCCATAAGGACGAGAGCGCCTGCCTTATCTCCTCGTTCGAGAGCCAGCATCATCTCGGCGAGGGCGATCTGATCGAAGATGTTACGATCGCGTATGAGACCACCACCAAAAACATCGTGCGCTTCAGCCAGACAGGCGGCTGCTTCATTCAGATCGCCGCGATACACCTGCACCAACGCCCTCATGCCGAGCGCAGCAGCGATGCCTCGAGCAAATCCGAGACGGCGAGCCAGGGCGACGACCTCGGCGCTCTCGTGCAGCGCCTCGTCCCACTTCCCGGCCATCAGGTCGACCGAGATCAAGCGGTTACGAGGGTACAATTCAAGCGTTGGTGCGCCAATTTGCCGGGCCACTGCCAGGCTGAGCATCGCATGGTGACGGGCCAGAGGATGTTCGCCAGGGCCGTAGGCAAAGAGGGCCAGCAGGTCGTGCGCCCGCTGAACGAGCAAGGGTTCATCGGCTAAACTGGCCTCAGTGAGTGCGCGCTGAGTAACCTCGCGGACACCGGCAATGTCCAGGTCAGCCGAGAACGACCGCGCCTGAGCGAGATACGCTTCCGCCAGTACACGCCGTGATCCCAGTCGCTCGGCCAGTGTGGCGAGATTCTGAGCCGCGGTTCTCACCTCGTTATCATCGCCACGGCGTCCGAGCAGGATTACCTGCACATGGAGCAGCTCTGCCAGCTCTACTGATGGCTCGCTCCCGATCAGGGCCTGGAACCCGGCCTCCAGGTGCGCCTGCGCAACGTCGAAGTGACCACGGTCCCACTCTGCCAGTGTCAGGCGACGTTGCAGACGAACGAGCAAGGGAATGTTCCTTGCCCGCTCGTGCAAGGTTCGCGCCTGGCTCCACACGGCAATAGCAGCGGAGGTCTCTCCCACGCGCTCCCATGCCTCGCCGAGCTGTTCGAGTACGGACGGTAGCAACTCGGTGCGATGACCTTCGCGTATGAGTGTTAGAGCAGCGCCGAAGTATCGTGCTGCCTGGTCGTTGGCGTACAGCGCATAGGCCCGCTCGCCGGCCGCGAGCAGCACCTCAAGGGCGCGTTGGGGATCGGCCTGAGGACCGGCAGCGTGATAGTGGCGAGCCAGACGGTCGAGGTCCTCAGGCCGCACCCGTTCGAGCGCGGCAGCGAAGGCAGCGTGTGCGCGCCGGCGAGCCATTTCTGGCAGTTCAGCATAGGCGACCTCCTGAATCAGTGGGTGAGTGAGGGCGTAGGTCACGATTGCACCGCTGAGATCCTCGATCACGAGTCCGGTGGTTCGAAGGCGTTGCACAGTTTCTACAAGAACCTCGTCGTCCAGTCCACTGGCGGCGCATAGCGCGTCGTGCTGCACTGCCTCACCACTGACTGCGATGAGATCAAGTACCCGGCGTTCAGTCAAATGCAGGCGCACCAGGCGGTCTAAGATCAGGTCTCGCACATTTGATGGCAGAGTAAGCCCCAGGCCGGTACCCAGTGTCCAGCCACCATCACGATGCCGCAGCTGCCCGGCATCAATGAGAGCAGTGATGAGCGCTTCGACGAAGAGTGGCGTGCCACCAGCACGGGCATTGAGCAACGCGAGCAGTTCACCTGGTGCTTCGCCGCGCAGCACACCAGTCGTCAGCGCTGCAACGGCCTCGGGTTCAAGGCGGGTGATGACTGCTTCTTCGACGAGTCCCACCCGGCGCAGCGACATCACGAGCGAGCGCAGGCCACGGGCAGTGTCAATCTCTTCAGCCCGGTACGTTCCCAGCACTAACACCGCCTGGTCAGCTATGCCCCGGGTGAGATAGTGCAGCAGTTCGATGGAGGCAGGATCGGCCCAGTGAAGATCGTCCAGGAAGAGAAGCACCGGCGTCTCCCGAGTAAGCCGCTCAAGCAAACGCGCGACTGCCTCAAAGAGGCGCGTCTTCTCCAGGGCGGGATCGCCCAGCGGCGAAGGCGCAGGCAAACGGAGGTCGGTGAAGAGTTGACCCAGATCCGGCAGGCCGCTCACCAACCGTGCCTGGTGAGGAGAGTCGAGGCGGCGCAGGAATGGCCCAAGGGCAGCAAGGATGGGAGCGTAGGCCAGGCGACCTTCCAGTGCATAAGCGGAGCCTTCCAGGACAAGGAAGCCCCGTTCACGCGCCAGGATAAGTGCTTCGTGGGCCAGGCGAGTCTTCCCGATGCCGGCCTCACCGACAAGGAACATGACGCCTCCCTGTCCACGAGCAACGCGCTCAAGCCCTGCCGCCAGCCGGTCCATTTCGGCGCTACGGCCTACGAACGGAGGTCGTCTCAGCGTTGAGGTTGATGCCCCTGTCTGGAAGTGATGGTGAGGGATCGCCTCTCCCTGGTGTCGCTGCATCGATACCCACTTCTGAAGAAAAATAGGAAGCTACCCGATTGAGATCCCTGCGCTTCTAATAACCATTCGTCTATTGCTAAGGAAGCCGACTTCCGACAATCACGGACTGGGGTGCCTCTAGACAAAGGCACTTCAGTCCGCGACCTTGTTGTCCTGGCTCATACCATTATGGCACGTGGACACAAAAAGCATCAAGCAATGGTACGACTTTGTTTACTGGAGAACAACTTTATTTATCTTCTACAACAGTGGCT
>DASTKD010000157.1:0-13334 GCA_035716135.1 Ktedonobacteraceae bacterium | reverse complement strand
TGATTGCATCCTCACCTGTGCCATTTCGACCTGATATTTTTCTTCCAGGCCAAGTTCTTGAAATAGAAAGGCTACTCTGCTTTCCAACCTGTTAAGACGAATCGCTATCCCGTCAATTTCGTTCATACATTTCTCCTGAATAAATTAGATTGGCGCGAGTTCTCAGTCGTTCAGTTCGCGCCTGACCCATTCTAGCACTTTTGTCACCTTCGAGTCATGGCGCACGCGCTGCTGTGGCCGCGTGGCGAATGGATCGGCAAAATCGCTATCAGGATCGATACTATCCAGAGCCTCGACCAGGGCAAAGGCCGAGGGAAAACGTTCGCCAGGATTGAGGGCAAGCGCGCGGGTCAGGATGCTTTCCAGCCGGCTTGAGATACAGCTGTTAAGCAGGTGAGGCGGGACTAAAGACATGCCTTCAGGCGCGCGCAATGGGCCACTATTCCCCTGCTCATACTTACCCTCACTCGCTAACCGGAGCGCAGATGAGACGGGCGCGTAGCGCGTGAAAAGCAAGTAGAGGATCGCGCCCAGCGCGTATACGTCCGAGCGTTCATCGCATCGCCCGTGTAGCATCTCTGGAGCCGCGAACACGTTGTCTGTAGGCATTACGGCTATAGGAAATAGATGCGTGGGAAGGTCATGCGCATACCCGGACGGCCAGAATTGCCGCGCTGGCGGCCAGGAGACCAGCAGTACAGGTACCCAGTTTGCCGCACCGGCGTTATCTACCAGAATAGTCTCAGGATCGAGGTCGCCAATGATACATCCCATGCGATGCAGGCGCGCCACGATGCGGCAGAGTCGCGCGCCCCACTCGTAGGCGACTGCCATATCCAGCCAGCCCGGCCACTGGCGATGCGCCAGCAGCAGTTCGGATAGTGGCACCGCGACAGCCTGGCGCGTGCCTTTCGTGGGGCGCAACTGCATGACCAGGTAATGGCGCTCGCGTTCGATGGAGATGCGATCACCGACTCCCGGCAGGCGTGGGGAGCCGAACATCATGGGCGAGACAAATTCTTCAAAAGCGGCATGAACAACCAGTTCCTGTTCATGACTTGAGAGACCGCCAAGCACCAGTTCGCGGATTGCCACCAGTTCAGGTGCGACAGGCTCAGCCTGCGGTTCGCGCTGCGCTGGCAGGCGGTATCCCAGGTACAGATTGACGCGCGGGCGCGCGTGGAGCAAGCGCGCGATACGATAGCGACCCTGCAAAATCAGCGTGCCGGGCGACAACGGTTCCTGACCGAAGGATTGAAGGAGAGGATTGGTTTCATCCTGCGCACTGGATAAACCAGACATGACCAGCCTGGCTTTGACGACGCGATGAGGCACAGGCGCAGAATGCGCATCATTGCTCGAAGGTTGGCCGGCGGTTGGTTGAACTGGCACAACTGGTTCCGCGATATGCTCATTGCGCATGAACTGTTGCGCGGCATCCATTGCGTCGAGCGCGGTGGCGTTGGCGGCGCAAACCAGTTCCGCGATGCGATTGGCCTTGCGCAGCGCATTTTCGAGCCTGTAAAGGCGTTGTTGCTGGCGGTTGCCGTCATGCTCGTCGTCGTGTGCGTTGGCATCTTCAGCTTCGTCCATCGCCTGTTCCACCTCATCTACCGCATCCTCGAAAGCCTGTACTTCCCGTTCAAGTTCCGCCACCCACGTCTCGATATGGGCGAGCAGTATCGCTGATGGCATTTCCCTCAACCTGTTTCTCTCGTTGTTTAATCTCCCGGTGCATATCCTATAACATCACTCCCACCAAAAGCCATAGCATGAAAATGGAAGTACATGGGGCGTTCCACAATGAGCGTTCCCCCGCTTGCAGTGACGGCCACCGAAACCGAACGATTCGACCCAACATCGCGGTTGACGATCTCCGTCCAGCGCTGTCCCGGCTGCAATTGCGCAATAGTAACCGTTTTCGTCGTTCCACCCTGTATTAGATAACGCACGGTGACGCTTTCATTACCAGAGTTGCCGGCGGGATTAACAAAAGTCAGGTATTCCGTGAAGCCAGCGCCGGTATAGCCCTCGGCAAAGTAGAACGTAGATTGCGGGCCAGAGGCTGAACCAACGGTGGCAGTCGCGCCCGGCGTATTGCCATTATAGTTGAAAAACATCTGCCGGTCAGCTACCACCGGCTGCGTCGCCGTGACCTGTGTAGCGACTGACTGGCCGCAATACGCGACTCCAGCAGGGCAAACGATAGGATTCAGCCAGACAGAGACGCTGGATTGCGGAGCCACCGTCGTTTGATAGGTCTTCGAGCTATGCGCATTGGCCGGGCTGGTTAAAGACAGGGTCAAGGTAACTTGCGCGGATGTATCGCCAAAGTTCGCCAGGTCGATATAGGTCAGGAATGGCGAGCCATTCGTGCCAGTGTAGCCCTCGGCAAAGTTCCAGTTGGTCTGCGGATTGCTCGCTCCGATTTCATCCGTGCCGGTGGCAAGCGGGAAGGCGCTTGACGATTGCGGCATGGTGAAGTAGGAGGGCAATTCGACTACGACCGGCAAATCGGTTGTCACCAGCAGCGACGTGGCGTACAGGTAACTGTTATTATTCGCACCAGAGGCCAGGGGAAAATCGCTCATCAGCGAGATAGTGCCGCGCGTATTGGCCGCTACCGTGTGCGTCACGGTATAGAGGCTCCCCGCGCCTTCATAGGAGATGGAGACGTTGACGGGCGCGTTGTTCTGATTGAGTACCGTTAGATAGGTGACATAGTTGACGCCAAAAGTAGGTGAGCCACTTTGCACATCGCTGCCAAACTGCACGAAAGGAAAGAAAAAGGCCGACCCCAGGTGCGTCGCGCCCACGACATCGGTACCGCCGTTGGGATTGGGCGCGAACTGCGTGTATTTGAAGTACATGGGACGTTCGGCCACAATTGGCACACTGGCATTGACCACCAGTGATACCTGATCGTTCCGCACGATGCCCGGCTGATTGTTGATGGTAATGGTATAGCGCGTTTGCGGATTCACCGTATATTTCAGGGTAAATGGCTGTCTGGGCGGCTGGTTCACCGGCTGCGTCAGGTAGGTCACGCTGACGATAGCCGCCTGCGCGTTGGGGTTTGCCAGCGTCAAGAACTCTGAGAAACTGGAAGAGACGTAGCCTTCGGCGAAATACCAGGTCTTTGACACCTGATTGGCCGGAGGCGAAACGACCAGATAGACGGTCAATTCTTCGGGCAGGTTGAGCGCCTGCGCATCTCCGCCCAGCATGATATGAGCAATGCTGGTTCCCGTTGGCAGCCCGGCAGGGTTGACCGTCACGCTCACATGTTGCGACGCGCCGGGGGCAATAGCGCCGCTCGTGCTTCCCAGACCCAGCCACGCCGCATCGGCGCTGGCCTGCCAGTGCAAGGTACTTCCGCCACTGTTCGCAAGCGTGACGGATTGAGCGGCGGGCAAGCTGGCGTCTTGCTGGTGGTAGGAGAAATTCAGCGACGAGCCAGGGTCGCTCAGTTGCGCAGGAGCGGTGGTGATGGTGATGCTAATATGTAAGGTCAAAGATGTTGCGCCATCGCTTACCACCAGCTGGTGCGAAGTCGTGCCTGTCGCTAGTCCCGCCACGCTGACCTGCAAGAGCAGCCCCGCCGGAATGCCGGGATTGAGCAATACGGCGGGCGCGCCATTGCTGAACGAGGCGTTCAGCGCTGCATCGCCGCCCGTATCGACCTGCAACTGAGCATTGAAAGTATCCAGGTCGGTGAGCGAAACGGCCTGCGTGGGAGGATCGATGCCCTGCGGCGCGGTAAACGAGAGGCTGTTTGCGCTCATTGAATAAGCGGGAGTCGCGCGCGTGATGATTAACTGCACGGGAATGGTGATCGAATTATTCAGCCCTGAGGCGTTGATAGTCAGCGTGCCACTTCGACTGCTGGCAGCAATGGCCGATACCGTCACTACCCAGGCGTTGGCTACTGCGCTTACCGAGGCGGTCAGCCAACTGCATCCATTGCAGGGAGTGGCCGTTACGGTGCCGATGCTGCCCTGTCCAAAGTCGGCCACGCCGATATTCTGATTGCCTACAGAGGAAAAGACGAGGCCCCAGGGTGGCAGCGTCTGCGTTGAGTCCCAGGTATTTTGCAACGCGCCCACCATTGGCCTGCTCAAATCGACGCTGGCCGTGACGATTTGCTCATTGCCGCCTGTGCCATTGGTGTCTGTCCAGAACAGATGCGCGAAGTTGCCACCACTGGCAACACTGCTAACACGCCCGATGGAGCCAAAGGCGGGCGCGGGCGGCAACGAGACATTGTCGCTTACCAGCACGGGACTGGAGAAGTGATTGCCACCATCGGCGGATTGCGCGTAATAATAGCCAAAACTGTTCTGACCAGCATCGTTCGCGGTCGAATAGAACCCCACGCTAACGGTATGCGTGCTGGCATCCACGCCAACCGAGGCCAGAAACGTCGAGGTGAAGCGGCTGCCGATCACGTCGATGGGCGAACTCCAGTTCGCGCCATCATCTTTAGAGAGAATGAATTTGCCGCCATCGTAGACGACGTAGAGGGTCTGCCTGCTAGCATCGACAGCCACAGAGGGGCCAGGATTGATATACAGGTCGTTGAGCGCGCGTTGCTCGCCAACGCTATTGATGGACGCCAGGTTGCGCGGGCTGCTCCAGCTTTGCCCCCCATTGCTCGACTGCACCATTCGCAGGCCGGGCGAGCCGCTATAGAAAACGATGATCGCGCCGTTCCAATCGACTATGGGAGTGGCCCAGTAGTCCTGCGGTCCGGCACCAATGCCGCGCGGCGCGGACCATGTTTGACCGCCATCGAAGGAAGCGGCAAAGTAGAGTTGCGATGTCCAGGCCGAGGACAGAGAGCTATTGGGAGTCTGAGGAGTTGCGCTGAGCGCATTGAAGGTCAGGTAGAGCGAACTGCCTGCCGTGTTGACGGCCAGCCGCGCAAATTCGACGACGTGGTGCGTATCGTTGAAAGCGGCCACTTTGATGGGCGCGCCGAAGCTTGACGAGGAGGCAGCCATTTTCGCCATGTAGACCGCCGTTGCCCAGTCATCCTCATTAAAGGTGGTGACGGTAAGATAGGCGTTGCCACTCCTATCGAAGACGATAGCGGGATCGCTCGCGCCATCATACGCGCCGCCATCGACTTTCAGCAGGCCATGCACAGTCTGCGCCGTTGACCAGTGCGCGCCGCCATCGGTCGAAGTGATATAGCCCGCCGTCGAGATGCCGCCTTGCCCATCGGGTGTGTAGTCGTTGTAGACCAGCACGATATGAGCGGCGTTGGTGGGATCAACGGCGGCCTGCGGCCCGTTGCGCGGCTGCGGGCCAAAGGGCGCGGCAGTGCTATCGCTGCTGGCAATGACGTTGGCCGCGAAAGCATTGTTAGCGTGGACAAAGTGAGAGGACAAAACCGCGCGTCCAGCTTGCCGCGCCGCGTGACCCGCCACGCCGGGGAATTTTCTTCCTGGCATGACACTGGCGGGAGAGATTTGATGAGCATGTTTGCCCGTCGCCGGGCCAAAGATCGCGCTCGCGCTACGCGGTCGCGGTACGCTGGACAGGCTCGTCTGAGACGCCTGCGCGTTTCTGGCCGCCCATACGACGCTGAAAACAGGGATCAAGATAACGGGCATGATAAGTGCGAGTGATATGATGACGCGCGAAAAGGTGTTCTGCTTGCGAAACCATTGCATATAAAATAGCTTTTCCTCTCATACATTTTTATGAGCGATCTGCCGCGCCAGCCAGCACAACTTCTCTTTCCATTATGACCAGACCAACAAAATATGATATTGCGGCATTCGTGTAAATGAACGGTTGTGTTAAGATGATTCCCCTACCCATCTTCCTTTCCCTATCAGGAGAATTGTATGGGATGGGAATAAGATGGTTTAGCCATTGTGTTGTGTTTTGTGGCAGGTACAACATAGTGAAGTAAGTTGATACGCCGGTCAACAAACGAAACTCAATGGGGACTATTCAGGTGCCATGATTTCCTCCACAATGATGTGAGACGGCAGTTTCTGTTTGGCTCAGGTCGATACTTACATATTTACCAGCACATATTGCAGGAAGGAATCTATTGATGCCCGATCATGGAGAGTCTAGCAACGATCTGTTACATCTTGGACCAGGTACGGGAAGTAAGGTTGAGCATATCAAAGTCGAGAGCCACCACCTGCGCGGACATATAGCCGAAGAATTGGCGCAGGACACGAACCGCTTTAGCGATCCACAGGTGCAACTGATGAAGTTCCACGGCGTTTACCAGCAGGAGAACCGCGATGTGCGGCAGGCGCGCAAGGCGTCAGGCGAGGAAAAAGCCTACCAGTTTATGGTGCGCACGCGCATCCCCGGCGGCAGAATCACGGCGGAACAATATCTCGTCCACGATGACCTGGCAGATACATACGGTAACAGCACGTTGCGCATCACCACGCGCCAGGGCTTCCAGTTGCACGGTGTACTCAAAGGCGTCCTGGCTCCCACCATTAAAGCTGT
Organism: Ktedonobacteraceae bacterium; assembly: GCA_035716135.1. GTDB lineage: Bacteria > Chloroflexota > Ktedonobacteria > Ktedonobacterales > Ktedonobacteraceae > CF-113. The sequence goes on along the minus strand of DASTKD010000157.1, from coordinate 6,848 downwards.
TAATGGCGCTCTGCTGACGACGCTGGCGGCCTGTGGGGATGTCAACCGCAACGTCATGGCCTGTCCCGCCCCCATTGGCGATTGCGCGCACAGGCAAATCGAGGATATTTCACAGCGCATCGCGCAGCATCTTACGCCGCGCAGCCACGCCTATCACGAAATCTGGGTTGATGGCGAACAGGTCAAGCTCGATGAGCCGCCGCGCGAGGATGAAACGGAGCCGATTTACGGCGCTACCTACCTGCCGCGCAAGTTCAAGATAGGAGTCGCCGCCCCAGGTGACAACTGCATCGATGTTTACACACAGGACATCGGCCTTGTGCCAGAGATGAAAGAAGGCCACCTGGAAGGCTTCACCGTGCTGATTGGCGGCGGCATGGGCATGACGCATAACAAGGGCGAGACCTATCCGCGCCTGGCAACGCCCCTCTGCTTCGCCACGAGCGACGAGATTTTACCGCTCGTCGAAACGATTGTTAAGGTGCAGCGCGACTATGGTGATCGCCAGAATCGCAAGCACGCCCGTATGAAATACGTAGTTGAGGAACGCGGCATCGCCTGGTTCCGTAATGAAGTTGAGCAGAGATTGGGCTACAGATTGCAGGACCCACGCTCGATTACCTGGCAGCACGCTGAAGACCACCTCGGCTGGCATAAGCAAGAAGACGGGCGCTGGTTTGTGGGCCTCTTCGTCGAAAATGGCCGCATCAAAGATGTCGCCGGGGTACAAATGCGCAGTGGGCTGCGTCACGCTATCGCAGAATTTCGCCCCAACATTCGCCTGACTCCCGGACAAAATATCCTGCTGACCGATCTTGATGAAACGCAACGCGCGCCCTTAACGGCCTTACTCGCCAGCTATGGCATTCCGGTAGACCCTGCTGAAGTGGGTACGCGGCGCTTTTCGATGGCCTGTCCAGCCTTACCGACCTGCGGACTGGCGCTGGCGGAGGCGGAACGAGCGCTGCCCTCGATCATCCGGCAGATAGAGACGGAGCTTGCGGCCCTGGGCATGGCGAATGTACCTCTGGGCATACGGATGACGGGTTGCCCGAATGGCTGTGTGCGTCCCTTTATGGGCGATATTGGCTTTGTTGGCCGCACCAAAGATGTCTACAACATTTATGTCGGAGGCGACATGCTCAACACGCGCATGAACACGCTCTACGCGGCCTCCGTCCATGTACAGGACTTAGTCGCTACGCTGCGTCCACTACTGGCTCTCTGGCAAGAGCAACGGCTTCCCGCCGAAAACTTTGGCGATTTCTGTCACCGCGTTGGCCTGGAGAATTTACGCGAGCAGGCAACCAGTCCACACCCTGAAGGAGAAAATCATGCCAGAGTATTATCCCGTCATGCTTGATGTGCGTGATCGGGTTGCCATAGTTGTGGGAGGCAACGAAGTAGCGGCGCAGAAAGCCGCGTCCCTCTCAGCAAGCGGCGCTCGCGTGACGGCGCTCGGCCCGGCATTTTGCGATGAATTGTTGCAGCAGGCTGAGGCCGGACAGGTGACGTTGCGGCGCAAAACGTATGAACCGGGCGATCTGGCCGGCGCGTTTGTGGTAGTAGCTGTGGCCGAAAGCCCTGACCTCGTAAAGGCTATCTGGGCTGAAACGCAGCAACGCGGGCAACTGGTCAACATCGTTGATGTACCAGCGTATTGCACATTCATCTTGCCCTCCATTTTGCGGCGCGAACAATTGACCATCGCCGTTTCGACGGAAGGCGCAAGTCCGGGGCTTGCCAAACGCATCCGCCAGGAACTGGAAGCGTACTTCCCGCTCGCTTATGGTCCCTACTTGCGCCTGGCAGCCCTGGCGCGCGCCCGTTTGCGCGAAAGCGGCGTCTCTTATGAGCAGCGCGACGCCTTTTTCGCGGACTTCTTCGCCTCGGATGTGCTGGCGCAACTGATTAAGGGCAACACTACCGGAGCTACGAGCATCGCCGCCGATCTGTTGCGGCGATATGGTGTCGCCGTCGCGGCTGACACGCTCGATGCTGGTCTTGCGGAAGAGAAGGAGTTTAGTCGTCGTGGCGCGTGAAGATGTTTTGTACGGCAAAGTCTACCTGGTTGGCGCGGGTCCCGGCGACCCGGATTTGATTACACGCAAGGGCTTGCGCTGCCTGCATAATGCTGATGTCCTGATCTATGATCGTCTGGTCAGCCGTGAACTGCTGGATGAAGCGCCCTACCGGGCTGAGCGCATCTTTGTGGGCAAAAAACCGGGATGCCATGCCATAACACAGGAGCAGATTTCAGCGCTGCTTATTCATTATGCGCGCCTGGGATGTTGTGTTGTCCGGCTCAAGGGTGGCGACCCTTTCGTCTTCGGCAGAGGCGGCGAGGAGGCGTTGGCCCTGAGCGAAGCGGGCATTCCATTTGAAATAGTACCCGGCGTGAGTTCGGCCATCGCTGTCCCGGCATACGTGGGTATTCCCGTCACGCAGCGCGATTACGCCGGCGCTGTCACAATCGTAACGGGGCATGAGCAGCATGTGTCAGCATCCGCCGCAGTCAACTGGGACGCGCTGGCAAAAACGGGCGGCACGCTGGTCATTTTGATGGGAGTGGAGCTTCTCTCTTCCGTCACGCAACGCCTCCTTGATGGTGGTCTTGCCCCTGATACTGAGGCGGCAGTTATTCAGCAGGGAACGCTGCCTCAACAGCGTGTCGTCAGAGGCACGCTGTCAACTATTGCGCAACGTGCCACAGAAGCACGTATCTCGTCCCCGGCCATCACCGTGATTGGCGCGGTGGTAGGTCTCAGCGATGCGCTCGCCTGGTTTGAAACGCTGCCACTCGAAAGCGCCGAAAAGCCTGTCATTCTATCATCCAATTTCGCAGAGTCAAAAAAAGTATTTCACAGAAAGGTTTCAGAGGTCATCAAATGAGATTGTTGCTTAGTTCCATTTCAACCAGACATTCAACCCTCAAAAAGCACTGGTCCGAGACCGGCCAGGTGGCTTCATGCCCCCTGACGGTGCTGGGGAGTCTTGAGAAGCCTAAAGAGGATACCGGCGGCCTGTTGTGTCTCATTGATGATTTCGGCTTTTCGCAAAAGACTATTGACCTGAAAATGGCGGCAGGTATGGTCAACGCCGAAAATGGCGTATTAATCACGACGTTTGGCAGCATTCATGAAGCGGATACTGACCTGGGAACGCTCAAGCGAGATGTGGTGAGTTCTCCACTTTTTAACGCGCTGCACTCCATCTCTCGCACCGAGCGCGGCTATCTCGTCGCCAGCACAGGATTGGATCTCCTGCTGGAATTTAACCGCAAAGGGGATATTCTGTGGAGCTGGTGGGCGACCGATCACGGCTTTGAGTTCACCCCTGCTGGAGATCGCCGGACGCTCGACAAATCCGCCGATTACCGCGCTACCCAGTTCGGAACGCTGGCGCAGACGACACATATCAATTCGGCGGCAGAGTTGCCCGATGGCCGTGTCCTGGCCTCCCTCTTTCACCAGGGCATGGTGATTGCGATTGATCGTGAAAGCGGTGACTGGCAACCCGTCCTGGAAGGCTTAGACCACCCCCACGCCGTGCGTATCCTGGATAAAAGCCACTTCACGGTAGCGGATACCGTACATGGCAAAGCGCTGCTCGTGCGCATCGACGAACACAACGGGCGAGGCATCGTCGAGCAAGCCATAGATGCCGGCACGACCTGGCTGCAAGACTGCCGCTACGACGCAGAATACGATGCCTGGATACTGGTAGACGGCAAAAATTCGCGCCTGCTCCTGCGGGGCAGCCGTTCCGGCGACAAAAACGTCGCCCAGATCGACCTCGACCCCGAATGGCGTCTCTACGAAGCGCATGTTATGTAAGTGCATAGGCCGGGGCCAGTGAGTGATTGCCAGGAAGGCGGGGATGATGATGGGGAAAGGGCAAGGCGACCGCAAGGGGTGTGCGGCAAAAGGTGACCGCAAGGGGTGTGCGGCAAAAGGCGACCGCAAGGGTCGCCTCTACTATGATACGGGATGGCCTCCCAGGGGCGTTCATAGTAGAGGCGACCCTTGCGGTCGCCGTTCTCACCCTCACCACTATCATTTAACCAGCCCTGCTCTATGCACAGCTAAAGCATTGTCAACAACCGCTAACTATGTTAGGATGGCCGCGATGATTTATTGACCGTAAAGATGATTTATAGACCACAAAAAAGTATCCTTTCCGGCGTTTCATCAGCATATCCGGCATAATTACCTAAGCTTACCCCGAAATATACAGAATTTATCAGGAGTACATTAATATGCAACGATGCGCCAATTGCGGAGCAGATCTACCAGATGATGCCCGCTTTTGTGGCAACTGCGGAGCCGTCCCATCTCAACCGCAGCCCAATCCCTGGTCACAGCCACAACCCTCGATGCCGCAGCAGTCCGGTGGATGGCCGCAGCCAGCCCCGGTGCAGCAGCAACCGTCACAGGTCGGCGGGTGGCCCCAATCGAACCCGGTACAACAACCATCGCAGATGGGCGGGTGGCCGCAACCAACACCAGTACAACAACCATCACAGGCGGGATGGCCGCAACCGGCACCAGTGCAGCAGCAACCGTCACAGGCAGAATGGCAGCAGTATCAAGCGCCTTCACAGCCAGGCGGATGGCCGCAATCACCTTCTGAGCAATTTTATGCGCAGTCGCAGAGCGCCCCGCCTGCTCAATTTCCACCATCGCCCTCTATGCCTCAAATACCGCCAGGCGGTGGCTGGCAACAGCAGCAGCAGCCACCGTTCATGCCCCCGCCAGGTGGGCCACCAACACCCAACAAACGCAGCACATTCCCCAGGTGGATCTTCATCGCGCTCATCGCGGTGCTTCTCATCGGCGGCAGTGTGACGGCCTTTGCGCTGCTCAATCGCCATGCAAACCAGCCAGCAACGGGAACCGGAACGGGAACGCCAGGCACACATACCGTGCCGACCAGCGCGCCAACCCAGACGGCAGCTGCCACCAGCACACCCGTGCTGGCCGGTGGCAGCCCTCTGGCAACACCAACCGTGCTGGCTGACTGTCCTGGGGGTTTTAGCCGTACTGGCTCGTTCAGCTTTTCGGGTTCGGTTTCCGGTCAGATGACGGTTGCGCGATTCGCCGCGTGTGGCCCGGTCACTGTCGCCGAGAATGGCATACAGGTCAAAGAATATGTCGGTGTAGCAATGGGTACCATAGGAGCCAAAGCGTACGAGTTCCTCTTCGGCGCTTTTCCCTACAACAATCCCGGCACGTACCAGAGCATAGAGGTCATTGGGAGACTGACCGATACGGGAACCAACCAGGCATGGCAAGACATTTTAGCAGCCGCCCCCGGCACCATCACAGTCAATGCCGATGGCAAATCCGGCTCATTGAGCATCACAATGCCGCAATCAGAACCAACGATTGATTCGAACAACACGGTAAAGGTTACGGGAAGCTGGTCAAGTTAGGCAGCAACTAAACTAGAGACGCAGGCAACACATGTGCTGCCCGCGTCTCCTTGCCCGCGTTTCTAGTTCAACACACCTTCTCTGACAGGGATTTCGATGCGCTCGTTTGGTGTCATCTGAGCGAGGAGCAGGGCTTCAGAGGAGCCAGGAACAGGGTGTGCCTCAAAGTCGGCGAGCGCGATGTTGTCGCACCCGTTAGAAACGCCGGACATCTTGAAGAGCGGCGTGAGACTGACACACAGCAGCAGATTGATAATGAGCGAGGGAACCGCCGCGTACATCGGAATAGTCAAACCACCGATAGAGACGGGAAAGATTGTTGACCCAAAACTACGTGATACGATCATCAATGTGCCAGTGAGGAGGCCACCCAGCAAGCCAATAATCAGAGCGCGACGGTGAAACCAGTTGGTATAGAGACCGAGAAAGACGGCTGGCAAGGTCTGGATAATCCAGATACCGCCGAGTTGTTGTAGATTGATGGCTAATGTCAGTGGGAAGAAAAGGATGAAGGCCAACGCGCCCAATTTCACTAGCAGCGAAACGGTGCGCGCGGTATTTGCTTCTTCGCGCTCGGTACAGGTTGGCCGAAAGTACTCGCGGTAGATGTTGCGGGTGAACAGATTGGCAGCTGCAATTGACATGATCGCGGCGGGAGTCAACGCGCCGATAGCGATAGCCGCGAACGAGAAGCCCGCGAACCATGCCGGGAATTCTTTGGCAAACAGGGCGGGCAGGGCAATATTTGATTTGTAGATGGGCGATGGTTCGATGCCAGCCGCGACTGCTACATAGCCGAGCAGGCAAATCAGGGCAATCAGGCAGCTATAGGCCGGCAACAAGGCAGCGTTGCGACGCACGACTTTACGGCTATTGGTACTGAGGATGCCAGTAAGAGTATGCGGATAAAGGAAAAGCGCCAGCGCGGAACCCAGCGCCAGCGAGGCATAGGCGGTATATTGAGATGGGGGCAACACGTCGTGAAATGTGCCGCGGGAGGCCAGCGCTTTGGCATGAACCACCCGAAAAATAGCTCCGAAACCGCCGAGTTTGAAGGGGATATAAATGACCGCCACCAACACTACCAGCCAGATGCATATATCTTTGACTACCGCAATCAAGGCGGGGGCGCGTAATCCACTGGTGTAGGTATAGGCGGCCAGGATCACAAAGGCGATGATGAGCGAGATCTCGATAGGGACGCCCATCTGCGCGATTGAGACTTCAATGCCATAGATTTGCAGAGCGATGTAGGGCATCGTTGCCAGGATGCCGGTGATAGCGATCAGCAGGGCCAATATGCGACTATCGAAGCGGTCGCGCACGAAATCGGCAGGGGTCACATAACCACGATGGCGCGCCACCGTCCAGAATTTGGGTAAAATAAGGAACACGATGGGGTAAACGATAACCA
>DASTKD010000156.1:0-8538 GCA_035716135.1 Ktedonobacteraceae bacterium | reverse complement strand
GCGGGCGGTCAAGTTTTTGCATCAAGCGCGCGTTGACCAGTGCCTGTCCTCATGTCATCCTTCGCCCTCTGTCATTCTGAGCGCAGCGAAGAATCTCCCGCCGACTTGAGATTCTTCGCTGCGCTCAGAATGACAGCCAGGACGGCTTCATCAAGCTTGACGGAGTACTACAGGTTATTGCAAATTCACAGGCAGGCTAAAGCTGAAAGTTGAACCCTCGTCTTTCTGGCTTTCAACCCATATGCGGCCACGATGGCGTTTGATGATTTCGCCGGAGATATAGAGGCCAATGCCGAGGCCGGGATAGGTTCTTGTTGCCGGTTCGGTCGCCTGGTAGAAACGCTCAAATATGTGGCTGTGATGATGTTCCGCGATGCCGATGCCAAAATCCTGCGCGCTCACAACGGCGTTATCCCCCTCTTCTGAGAGGCGGACGATCACCTTATCGGCTGCCGGCGAAAACTTGATAGCATTGGAGACTAAATTGATGAGGACTTGCCCGATACGCTCTCTATCGCCGTACACATGCGCGGTTGTGCTGCCTTCGAGGAGAAGCTGGTGGGTAAATGTCCTGGCCTGAAGATTTTCCAGAGTTTCCCGCACAAGCGCATCCAGGTCAAAGAATTCTTCCTGGTAGGAGAGTTTGCCCTGCTGCGCCCTGGAAATATCCAGCATGTCGTTGATGAGCCTGGTGAGCCTGTCCAATTGTTTATTGATGGTGGCGAGGAAGCGCAGTGACTCTTCATCCCCCAGCTTTTTGAGGCGGTATTGCAATAGATGCGTATAGCCTATCAGGCTGGTCAGGGGAGTGTTGAGTTCGTGGGAGGCCATACTGATAAATTCTTCGGTCATAAAACGGAAATGCGCCTCGCTCTCCTGTAGCGCTGCCTCTATGCGCCTGCGTTCCGCTACTTCGGCTGCGAGCGAGTTTCCTTTTTGTTGTAACAGGGCAATCGCAAGCAGTCGCTCATCTGTGCCGGTCAGCGCAGTGTAGCTCTCGGTGGGGATAACTCGCCCATGCTGTCTGCAAATCTCGGCGAATTCCGCCTCGTAACCCTCTCCATCGAAGCCCTGCATGGGATAGGCACAGAAAAGCGAAAATGCCTGTGTCCGCGCCAGTTCGTTCCAGAGTTCTTCCAGGCGAATAGCCTCTGCCCGCTTGCTATCTGCCCACAGGAGCGCGACCAGTTCTCCGAAGACGCGCACATGGCAGCCGCTTTTTGCCGCTTGCCGGATAATTCCCCCGATGACTTCGTTGAAGCGCGTCGCGTCCAGGTACCCATCCACCATGATCTGCGACAGGACAGTGGCGGCGTCTAATGCAATGTACTTGCCCTGCTTGCGAGTCACCTCGAACACCTGCCCGTCCGCCCTCAAACGTTCCTCGATGCTTTCCCTGTGCGGCTGTGTAGCTAAAATGATGCCTGCATCCCCGGCTATCAAAGCGGTGCTGATGAACTTGCTCACCGAACTCACAAGGAATGCGTCCGTCTCACAAAACTGGACGAAATGTTCCGACTCACTCATTTCGGGCCAGGATGCCAGTGCCATAGAACTTGCGCGTCAACTTTCTAGAACCGGGTACTTTTCGCATACTATAACATGTTCATATTGCTCAAGCAACAGAACAATATAAATTAATCACGGTTAGAGCTTGCCTTTAGTTTCAGTATGATTTTGCCAATCGAAAACGGAAATGTACGAAATGGTCTCCCCGGAACTGTAGGGACAAGGGGCGGATGTGGGGACGGGTGGGGGCCTTGTGCTTGTCCTCCTTGCATCGAGATTCTGTTGGGATTACGTGATGTCCCGTTGGATGACGTAACCCGACGAGGACAAGCACAAGGCCCCCTCCTCCACCCAACCCCACCCATTGTCCCTACAGGACGAGGACGCAAGCGTCCCTATCATTCCCGTTTTCGGTCGTCACAATTCATCAGGACGGGGCAGGCGGCTTATGCCATTACGGCTTTGATTGTCACAATTCATCAGGGATGTGATAGGATACAGAGCGGAAAAGAAACACCCGAAAGGAAAAATAGATGAAGGCAATTCGTATCCATGAAACTGGTGGCCCGGAGGTCATGCATCTCGAAGAGGTAGAAACTCCCACACCCGTGCAGGGCGAGGTTCTGATCAAGGTTGCTGCCGCCGGCGTCAACTATGCCGACCTTGCCCAGCGCCAGGGGGCGTATCTCACACGCACCCATACGCCGATGACGATGGGTTTCGAGGTTGCTGGCACCATCGCGGCGCTCGGCCCCGGTGTGAGCGCGCCACCTGTTGGCACCCGTGTGATCGCTTTTGTGACGGGTGGCTATGCCGAATACGCCGTCGCCAGCACAGCCACGATTATTCCCATCCCTGAAACCCTCGATTTCACGCACGCTGCCGCCTTCGCCGTACAGGGGCTGACCGCCTATCAAACCCTGCGCGAGTCGGGCCGTTTGCAGGCAGGCGAAAGCGTACTGGTGCAGGCAGCCGCAGGTGGAGTGGGTACGCTTGCCGTCCAGCTTGCCCGTTTAATGGGAGCCGGTAAGGTTATCGGCACCGCCAGCAATGAGCATAAGCTCGATCTCGTGCGCCACCTGGGAGCCGATGCCGCGATCAACTATACGCAAGATGGCTGGGTTGAGCAGGTTAAACAGGCCACCGGTGGGCGCGGGGTCGATATTGTGCTGGAAGTGGTGGGAGGAGCGGTTGCCGAACAGTGCCTGCAATGCCTGGCTCCCTTCGGGCGTATGGTGGTCATCGGCGCGGCCAGCGGCCAACGCGCCCAGTTCTCCGCCGTCCAGTTGATGTACAAGAATCTCTCTGTAACCGGCTACTGGTTGACCGCCTGGATGACTCGCCCCGACCGCATCGCCGCCGCCGCTATGGAACTGATGCAGTACCTCACCTCCGGCACCCTGCAAATCGTCGTCGGCCAGACGTTCCCCCTGGCAGAGGCGGCGGAAGCGCACCGCGCCATCGCCGAACGTCGCACCACCGGAAAAGTCGTGCTGCTGGTGTAAATGAGAAGGCGGGGGCAACGCAAGTATCCTGGAATGGGGAAGGCGACCGCGAAGGGGGGCGAAAGGCGACCGCAAGAGGGGGTTAAGAAAGGCGACCGCAAGAGGGGGTTAAGAAAGGCGACCGCAAGGGTCGCCTCTACTATGAACGGGACTGGGAGCCACTGCGTGTCTTAGTAGAGGCGACCCTTGCGGTCGCCTTTCGCCCCACATCAGCGACTTTTGAGAAGCACTGGATCGATGAAGAGTGGTGTCATCCTGCCTAAATTTCGTCCAAATAAGCGCCAAAAAGAGGCAGCATGGATGAGCTTGTCAAAGAGAAGATGATGATCCATCCTGAGAGTGTCAATATTGTTTCCATTACTCATGACAGGAGGATCACCATGTCTCAGTCTACCACATTGCTTGACCCGCAGTTTAGCTCCTCTGCCAGCCTGGCCGGGCTGGTGGCTCACCTGAGGGCGCGTGGCGTCTTGGACGACCTGCGCCAGGGCGTTCACATCCGACAAAAAACCGTGAAAGATCGTCCACAGGACAAACTGCTCGATATTCTGCTCGTCTTGCTCGCCGGGGCGCAGAGCCTGGTGCAGCTCAACACGCTCTTGCGGGACGACGCGGCCGTACAACAGGCGGCGGGCCGCACACGCTGCGCCGAACAATCGGTGGCCCAGCAAACGCTGGATGCCGCCACTGCCGAGAACGTGACCGAACTGCAGCAGGTGCTGACCACCCTGATCCAGCGCCACAGCCAGGTGGCGCACCACTCCTTCCGTGCCGCCTGGCTGCTCCTGGATGTCGATCTGACGGGCCTGCCAGCCGGCAAGCAGGCGGAACAGAGCGTCAAAGGCTACTTCTCTGAGCCGGGCAGCCGTCGCGGTCGTCAACAGGGCCGCGTGCTGGCCAGCCAGTACGACGAGATCGTCTGCGATGCGCTCTACCCGGGCAATACCCTGCTGGTGCAAGTCCTGCCCGAGCTGATCGAGCAAGCCGAGCAGGTGCTGGGCTTGAACTCCTTCCGACGGCGGCGCACCATTGTGCGCTTCGATGGCGGCGGTGGCGGGGTGGAGCGCATCAACTGGCTGCTTGAGCGTGGCTACGCGCTGGTGGGCAAGGAGTATTCGGCTCGTCGGGCCCGGCTGCTGGCCGACCGCGTCACCGAGTGGGTGTCCGACTCGACGCAGCCCGACCGGCAGATGGGCTGGGTACCCCAGGAGAGCAGCGAGTACGTGCGTCCCGTGCGGCGACTGGCGGTACGCTCCAAGAGTGCCAAAGGCCAGTGGCACTACGCCGTGCTGCTGTTTGCCGGTCTGTCCGATTGGGATGTCCTCACCCTGATGGGCCAATCTCCCACCACCGAGGCGACCAGCATCAGGCGCGCCTTTTTGCACTTCTATGACCAGCGCGGCGGCGGCATCGAAAGCAGCTTCGGACAGGACAAGAGCGGGTTAGGCCTCACCAAACGCAACAAGAAGCGCTTCCAGGCCCAACGCCTCCTCATGCTCCTGGGGACGTTGGCTCATAACCTGCTCATGTGGTCGCGCCGCTGGTTGGCTCAATGCAGCCCTGAGCAGGCTGCTCGCTTGCAGCAGTACGGGATCAAGCGCATGATCCGCGATTTGGCGCATATTCGCGGCAGGGCATTCTTTGACGTGCATGGACGGCTCCAGCGCATCGCCCTCTCCTCGGCCTCGTCCCTGAGCAGGCTCATGCTTGTCCCGCTGCGTCAACTGCTCGCTCCCTCCTCCATTGACGTTATTTTGGACGAAACTTAGGTCCTGAGCGCAGCGAAGGATCTGCGCGCCGACGAGAGATCCTTCGCTGCGCTCAGGATGACAGACTACTACCCATGTAGTGATCGAACCGGCTGCTTTCTTATAAAACCGTAGCCTCTTGTGTCTCTGACTCACAGCTGACCGCGTTTGTTTCGGCAGGCGGTTGATCTGGTTGGAGCGCAACGCGGATTAGCGCGAAGGTCAGGAGCGCGGCCAGGATGTTAAAGCCCGCGTCGAAAAGCATCATGGGTGCGATGCCGATACGGTCTCCCAGACCGCTTGCCATACCCATACCGGTCAGCATGGCGATGGCCTGGATAGCGCTGAATGCGCCGAAGATGCGGCCCTGGTATTCATTCGCCACAGTGGTCTGAAGCAAGGTTATCATCGGGATGAAGAAGCCGACGGCTCCTGCTCCGGCGATGGCAATCAGCGGCAAAATGATGGGAACGACCGGAACTGTAGCGATCACTACAATAACAATGCTGAATGTCAGCCCGCAGAGGCCCATCAGGCGACCAGGGGAGAACTTTTTGCTCAGGCGCGGGATGAGCAGGGAACCCAGAATGCCGCCAACGGCCTGCGCCGACATCAGCCAGCCGAGTACCTGCGGTGTGCTGTGCAGGACGCGCTCGACGTAGGGCGCGATCAGGACCTCGATGATGCCCTCACCGATCATCGCAATGCCGATGATAATGAAAATGGCGCTGACAAGCTGCTCTTTCCGCACCAGGCGCATACCCGCGCGCCACTCCTGCCAGACCTTGACCACGCTATTCGTGAGCGTACTTCCGGCGCTACTCACTGACGACTGTTCCTGCTTTGCCGGAATCGACCTCGCCTTGACAACGATCAGGCTCAGCAGCGCGGCGGAAAAGAGAAAGGAAATCAAATCCAGGGCGACGACGCTGCCGATACCGAGCAGGCCAAAGAGCAGACCACCCAGCGAGGGACCGACCAGGCGCGTCAATTCCTGGCTCATCGAGTTGAGAGAATTGGCAGGTAACAGGTCTTTCTCCTCGACCAGCATAGGGATAATGGCCGTCTGGGCCGGGTTGAAGAACTGCGAGACCAGCGAGTCGGCGAAGGCGCACAGGTAGATGATCCAGATCAGGTCGCGCGAGCGCACCAGGAAGAGCGGCACGAGGATGAGCGCCTGGATCAGGTTGACGATCACCATCGCATGTTTGCGGTTCCAGCGATCTACGAACACCCCGGCCACCGAACCAAAAAAGAGGCGTGGCAAGGTTTGCACGATAAACATGATGCCAGTCGCCAGAGTCGAGCCGGTCAGGGCGAAAATGTAAAACGGCAGGGCCACAAAAAGCACCCAGTCTCCAATCATCGAAATGTTCTGTCCAGCCCATAACAGGCCAAAGTTGCGTTGGCGTAAGACCGCGAGCATTGTTATTACTCCTGTAAGGGATATTCACAAATTAACGTTTATATGGTGTTTTTAAGTAATTCAATGGTAATATTTTACCTGGTCGTGAACAGGTTGTCAAGAGGATTTGGCAAGAAATAGCAATGCGATGGCAAATTTCGCTGATTCGCTAGCCAAATATGCTGTAGGGGCAGGGGCCTTTATGGCCTTTCACGGGTAGGGTTTTTAAGAAAGGAGCGAGCTGTCATCCTGAGCGTAGCGAAGGATCTCTCGCCAGGGACCGAGATCCTGAGCGTAGCGAAGGATGACAGGCCAGGCGGGCGCGTTTCAAAAAAACCTACCCGTGAAAGGTCTTTAGGTCGCCCGCGTCCTCTCCGACCTCTTTCTCGACCCTTTTGGGATAGAAAAGGCGACCGCAAGGGTCGCCTCTACTAAGATACAGGTAGAATGGGAAGGCGACCGCAAGGGTCGCCTCTACTATGACACGTAGCGGCTCCCCAGGCCCGTTCATAGTAGAGGCGACCCTTGCGGTCGCCTTTCGCCCCCTCCTACGGTCGCCTTGCTTTTCCCCTTGCGGTTGCCCTGGGCTTACCATTTGTTGAGAACAATCACGAATCAGACCGGGCATTGACAAGCCCCCGTCACAAATGCTAGTCTTGTCGCACAATACTAGAGAAGCTGAGGTTGGCGCGTGCTTAATGATGATTACGAACTCTCCCGTTTAGATGTCCTGGAGCTGTCGAGCAGGGATGCCCTGGCAGCCTTTTTTGCGAAGCTGGGCTATGCTACCAACGAACGCCTGGTACAGCGTGCCGGGGCGATGGGCTTTAGCAACGAGGCCCTTAAAGCGGCCATTACGCATATCGAACGGCTCGCCAGCGAGGATGGCGGGCTGCTCGAAGTCTACCTTGTCGAACTCAAGTCTGTCACCGTCACCGTCACGCGCGCCCTCGTCAACGCTTTCCGTAACCTCAGCGTAACTTTTCCTTTGCTCGTCCTGACCGACGACTACCAGCGGCTCGACTTCGTGCTGGTGGAGCGCTATAGCTCGCCGCTCAAGGTCGCGGAGGGCAACGCGCCGCCGGGACTGCCAAATCCTGCCGCGCCCCAGGTCGGCGTGCGCCCGCGCATCCTGACCGTCAATCGCCACAAGCCCGGCGAAGTCGAACTGCGCGTATTGCGCCGCTTCAGCTTCACCGAAAGCGATTCGTTCGCCCAGAACGACAAGCTGCTCAGCGCCTACGACGTGGCCGATTGGAGCGAACCGTTCTTCAATAATCGCGCCCTCTTCTCCGACTACTACCTCACCACGCGCCTGCCCGAAAGCCGGCAATGGAAGGAGCCGGCAGAGGCCGCCGCCATGACCCGCGCCTTCAAACAACTGCGCCAACTCTACGCCGGCGCGCGCGAAACCTTCGCCAATCAACCGGAAGAGAGCGTGCGCGCAGATCTGCTCGAACCCGTCTTGCGCGTGCTGGGCTTCGTGCCTCAACCCGTCAAAGCGCCCGATGCCAGCAGCGCCGCGCCCGATTATAAGCTTTACGCCGTCGCATCACATGGTGGGAGCAAACCACTGGCCCCGACTGTCATTCTGAGCGTAGCGAAGAATCTCTCCTCCGTCGCATACCAGGATGCCAGCAAACCACTGGCTCTCTGCCTGGCTTATATCTGGGGGCGCAACCTGGACGGCAAGGATGAGCAGCGCGACATCCTTACGCCGGACGAAAACCCCGGCGCGGTCGTCGTCTCGCTGCTCGAAAGCGGCGAGGCCGACTGGGCCATCGTCACCAACGGCAAGACCTGGCGGCTGTATTCGGCGCAGGCGCACAGCCGCGCCACCAACTACTACGAGATCGACCTGGAAGAAACGCTGGCCCTGCCTGCCGCCAACATCGAAGCAGCTTTCCCCTACTTCTGGCACTTTTTCCGCGCCGCCGCCTTCCTGCCCGTCGCGCGTAGCATCGACGGCGAAACGCGCCCGCTCTGCTTCCTCGACAGCCTTGTCAGCGAGAGCGAGCGGTACGCGCGCGAACTGGGCGAACGCCTCAAAAAGCGCGTCTTCGAGGAGATTTTCCCGCATTTCGCGCGCGGCTTCATCATTTACGCTCGCCGCGCCGGGCAGCTTCCCAGTATCGATGCGCTGCCGGCAGAGGAACGCGCCCGCCTGCTCGAACCGTTTTTCAGTGGCACGCTCACCTTCCTCTATCGCCTGCTTTTCCTGCTCTATGCCGAGAGCCGCGACCTGCTGCCCGCGCGCGAGGCGCGTGGCTACTCCGAAAAAAGCCTGGAAAAGCTCAAACGCCAGGTGGCCGCGAAGGCTGGCGACATCGAAGATCGCGCGCCCGCGCAACTGAAAGAAGCCTACAACGAA
>DASTKD010000155.1:0-2045 GCA_035716135.1 Ktedonobacteraceae bacterium | reverse complement strand
TGAAATCGGAGTTCTGCACGCGGCGCACCGCCTCGCTGGGCGTGTTCTCACTGGCAATCAAGTTGATCGTCTGCGTCTGCCTCCAGCGGTTCGCCTCCGCGATAATCTTCTCAATGTCACTGATATCTACTGGCATATATTATCCCCTTCTGATCTTGTTGTATTGGCCTGGTACGTCTTTTAGTATACCAGCAAGAACGTAGGGGCGCAATTCATAGCGTTCGTTGCAGGGTCAACAAAGTCATGTCGTCCTCTTGCTCCCAGCCTTCGCCGGTGAAGCATTGAAGTTCCGCCAGCAAAAAGTCGATGATAGATGCTCCGTTGGAGTGTTCGGCGAGCAGGGTTTGGAGACGAGGAAAACCGAACATCTCCCGCCCAGAATTATGCGCCTCCACCAGACCATCGGTGTAGAATAGGATGTTTTCATTGTGGGCGAGGACCACTTCCTGCTCCTCGTAGCGCATACCGCGCATCAAGCCGAGGGGCATGCCGGTCGCACGCAGTTCACACGCGACACCTCCGTGCTGGCGGTACGGGAGATCATGCCCCGCGTTGGCGTAACGCAGCTTGCCGCTGGCCGGATCGAGGATCGCGTAGAAGCAGGTAACGAACATCTTCTCTGGAATATCGGCATAGAGCAGATCGTTAACCCGCGCCAACACTTCACCGGGGGAATCCGTTGCCTGGGCTGCGGCACGCAACATACTGCGGGTGCTGGCCATCACCAGAGCAGCGGGCATACCCTTGTCTGTGACATCACCGATTACCAGCCCCAGGCGACCATCTTCAAATGGCAGGAAATCGTACAGGTCTCCTCCGACCTCCCTGGCTGCCTGATAGTAGGTCGCGATGCGCCATCCGGGAAGTGCAGGCTGCTCTTTCGGCAGGAGTGAGAGCTGGATGAGCTGAGCGGTACGCAGCTCTTGCTCGATACGGGTGCGTTCTTCCTGGCGTGCGTGCTGCTCAACGAGCGCTTTTTGCTGCGCTATGCTCTCAACCAGTTGTTCCGCCATCGTATTGAATTGCCCTTCCAACTGTGCGATTTCATCTCGCTTCGTGACAGGTACCCGCTGCGAATAGTCGCCATCGGCGAATTGTCCTGTAGCTTTCACCAGGCGGTGCAGGCGGCGCACCAAACCCCGCGTCGTAAGCATACCGAAGATGGCACCGACAGGGGCCGTGAGAACGAGCCAGAATAGCGCAGTAACGAGCAGGAACGGCACAAACGCCAAAATGTTCACAGAGCCGATGAACGATGCCGGCGTCTGTACATAGATTGCACCTATCGGTTTGTTGTCCCGAAGGACAGGCTCGACGACTGAGAGGAGGCGACCCTGGGCCGTAGTAGTGAAGTCGTTTCCTGCTTTCCCCGCTAGAGCACCGTGAATGAGCTGTGCCTGATTCGGTAGCAAGCGGTTACCAGGCGTCGAAGCGGGATAGAGTGCGGGATAAGAACTGGCGATAATCCGGCCATTGGGGGCAATCAGCAGTGCAAACGGAACTGCCTGGGAAGAATCAGAGCGCGTCGCTATGTAGGAAACCTGCTGCGATGAGTTTGCCCCTGGTAAAACCAGCGAATGGGGCTGATCAGGCTGAAACGTGGAGCGAGGGTCAAGTTTGCCGCCGTTTGCCTGGACAGCCGCTTGCAGTGCGTAAACATATGCAGTAGACTGCGCACTATCCAGAGCACCCTGTTCTGCAAAAGGGAGGCGCGAGATAACCAGAAAAAATATAGCCACGACCAGGATTTCCACCAGCAACGCGGTGACAACAGATACACCCACATATGAGAGGGTCATATGCCGTCGCAAGCCACGCCGCCTTTTGGACCCGTTACCCTGGAGTTTGTCTTCCGTTAACTTCCTGACGCTCACTTTGCTCTTCACAATGCTCCTCGCTCTACAGAGAAATACTACCTCGTGTTCCTGGTATATTACGAGTACATCATGCCTTTTGTTGGAGAACCGAAAGAGGCCACATATGCAAAAACGGGCCTACTATGCCGACGCAATACCCCTGATGAGATAGGCCAGCGTCCGCATATC
>DASTKD010000154.1:0-4436 GCA_035716135.1 Ktedonobacteraceae bacterium | reverse complement strand
GCCTTTCTCACCCTCACTGCGATAATTTAGACAATCTGCTTGTATATCTTCGTGAGTTCACGAAGATATACAGGACGCAAGGACACAGAAGTCGATTTAGATACAGATAGATTCTTTGCTCATATCACATCCGCAACGCCTCGCTCGGCGTCACTCTGCCGGCCTGCCACGCGGGGAGCAGGGCAGCCGCCAGCGAGGCCAGCAGGGCGATACCTACGATCAGACCCAGTTCGCTCCAGGGGATGCTGAAGATCAGGCCGGTATGAAACTGCTCGAAGAAGTCTACAGCGAAGATGTTTTTGGACAGAATCAGGCCAAGAACAACGCCCAGTATGCTGCCCACGCAGCCTACAAAGAAGGATTCGCTAAGGAAGGCCCCCTGGATTAAGCGGCGGCGGCAGCCCAGGGCGCGCAACATGCCGATTTGCTGGCGGCGTTCGATCACCGCGCGCGTGCCTGTGATAGCCAGCGCGGCGATACCCAGCAGCAGCGTGAGACCCACGACGCCCAGCAGCACGTTGCTGAGCAGGATGCGCGGGCCGCGCACCGACCAGATGGCATCTTCCAGCACCGTTGTCTCTACCCCGTTGTCGAGGAAAGCCGAGCCGATTGCCAGCGACAGGGCGCGTTTATCCTGGCCGGGCGCGACCTTGAAGTAGTAGGTCTGCTCCTGCGGCTGGTTGGGGTCGGTCTGGAGTTGATAGGCGGACTGCGAAATGTAGAGACCGAAGTGCTGGCTATCGCTGTTATCGACCACGCCGATAATGGTCAGTTTGGTGGCTGGATGGTTTGTCTGAAAGCCTATCACCCATACAGGCGTGGGCGAGAAAGTCGTGTCGCCCTGATAGATGCCGCTGGTGGTAAAGGCAAAGGGCGCGTCGAAGCCCGGCGGATTATTTGGCGCGCCCGCGTTGCTGGCCGAGGGGGAATTCGGGTCATACACAGGTGGCAGGCTGCCGGGGCGATAGGGCAGCGCGGTCTGATCGATCAGCGCGTAGTTGGGATGCGATTGCAACGCCTGCCATACCGCGCTATCGCTGCTGTAACCCTGCGCGCGGGCTGTCAGGTGCAGCCCGTAGCCTTGCAAAAAGCCGCCGTTTACTACCTCCGCCGGGTAGATATGCCACGCGGGAGCCTGCGCGCTGGGCTGGATCACGCCTACCGCCGTCGTTGTCTGCGTGCCGATGGCGGAAAAGTCGTTGGGAGAGATGCCATGACTTTGCAGCGCGGCGCGCATATCGGGAATGGCTTTGAAGTAGGCCACCGCCCGGATGTCGTAGCCGCCCGTCTGGAAGTTAATATCGGTATAGTTATTCAGCATGGCGTTGGTAATCACGGCCATTACCGTCATGGCGAAAATCACCAGGCTGAACATGATGATGCTCAAGCCGGTGCGGAAGCGATGGTGCAGGGGATAGGCCGAGGCCAGCCGCGTCATGAATTGCGTGCCGGGCATCCGCGAGAACAGCGCGATGACCGGATGAAGCAGTAGTTCCGCGTTAGCGACCAGCGCCCAGACCGCTCCTACAACCATCATGGCGGATGCTATAAAGAAGACTTCAATGCCGCCCTGGAAGCGCGGCAAGCCCAATCGCGCCAGTATGTCGAAGGGCAACGCCCAGTAAGCCACAATGCTCAGGCCAACCAGCGCCGCGAAAATACGCTGCGTGGCTCGTTTCCAACGCGCTTTCCCCGCTTTGAGCAGCAGCCAGTCGGCTATAGATTTTAAGAGCAACCCCACTCCGATTACGATCAATGTGAGGCCCAGCGAGAAAGGCACAATCAACGTGTTCGCCAGTCCCACGCGCAGCAAGATGAAACCAGCTATCAAGGGTAGGATGCCGAGCCGTGTCAGCGTCGCCACCAGGCCGATGATGGTCTCGGGCAGTTGCTCGAAAACGGCGCGTCGCACTTTACGCGCGTTGACGGCGTGACGCAAAATGGCAAAGCCCTGCTTGAAGATTTCGAGTAAGGTCAGTTTAGGCCGTTCGGTTTCGGGCAGATTGCGCAGAGCGTCAACCACCGTCATGCGGCTCACCAGCCAGGCCGAGACGCCGACCGAGAAGAAGGTGAAAATGACGCCCAGGCAATAGGCGATCACCAGGCTGCGCGGCTGCAACACAACCTTGAGCGGGAAGTTGAAACGTGCCAGGATGGGAGTCAGGAACAGCGACAGTAAAACGCCCGCGCCCATGCCGATCAATAACCCGATGGACGAAGAGATCAAGTCGTACACCGTTCCCTCGAAGAGGTACATCAACACCAGGTGGCGTCTCTGCACGCCGATGGCGCGCGCCATGCCCATTTCGGCGCGTCGCTCCGCCGCCAGCAAGACGAAGATCAGGAAGATCAGCAGCAGCCCGACGGCCAGCGCGAAAAGCGCGAACAGGTCGAAGATACGCGAAAAGATGTCGTTTTCGAGCGTTGACAATTTCACGCCCTGCTCTTTGACCTCGTTGACGCTTAAACCCGAGGTGAACCCGAAACGGTCAGCTTGATGAAGCGCGGCCCGCAGTTCATACTGCGCCTTCTCGGAAACGTCCACCCCGTTCGGATCATTGTCGTTGCGTAAAGAAATGTACACCTGGGAAATAGCGTCGGATTTTCCTTCGATTTTGAGGAAGGTTTTATTCTGGGCCAGGATATAAGGCGTCCCGCCCGCCAATCCGCCATCAGCAACGATCGCGCGCACAAATAATTGGAAACGCTGCCCCGGCCAGCGACTTGAGTAGATGTACAGCATGTCACCCGCGCGCGCGTTGAGCAGTGTGGCGACCGTCTGATTGAGGAAGACTTGATCTGGCGCGAGTTCAGCTATGGTATGAATCTTTCTGCTGGTGGTATCCTGCATCCCTCCGAAGCCCTTTTCGCTACTGGGGATCAGAGCCAGCGCCGTCACATTCGAGCGTACCTGGCGCGAAGTCTCATCTGCCAGCAGCAATCCATTTTCCACCAGCGCGCCTCCGACGGCGGCAATGTTGGAGTCACGTTGCATGACGCGCTGTGATATTTTGTACACATAGTCGTCGAACGTCCGGTTATTCTGAGCGGTGATGGTTTCATCTACGCTGCCCAGATTGTAAACGGCGACGCTCTGCGCGGATGCCGTAATTACATCTCCCGTTGCCAGTACACCCGTGAGCAGGGTGGTGGATAGCATGAGCGCGAAGACGATCAGCAGCATTTGAGCGCGGCGGCGCAGGATATTGCGCGTACCGATCTTGAAGAAGATGGCGTTGGTCAGCGCAAGCAGCAGTGTGCTGCCGATAATTACGGCGGTAGTCACCACCAGGATTTTTGTCATTATGTCAATCGGAACGCCGAAAAGGTGTGTCATGCTTATCCTAACGGTGTTGTTGTAACGCTTGATAAAATAACTTCGCCAGTTGTTGATAGCCGATGTCGGTTGGGTGCAGACCATCGCTGCTGATATATTCGGGATGATCCTGCAAATTGTAGCTTTGCGTAGTGAGATCGACCAGGGCGGCTTGATAGCGCTGAGCGGCGCTGGCGATAATGGTGTTATACGCCTGCATTTGTCGGGTCAATGCCTGTTGATCGGCCTGGGCAAAGGCGGGTAGTAGTGTGAGGTCGGGAATGTTGGCGATAGCTATACGCGCGTGGGGTGCATTAGCTCGCAAACGGCTTAACAACGTATTGAGGTCGCTTGCATACGTATCAGGCGGTACCTTCGCTACAATATCATTCACTCCCAGCCAGATAGTTATCAGATCAGGATGCGAGTCGAGCGCGATGGGCAGCTCCAGGCTGAGCGCGTCATGCACAGTGATGTCTGGAATACCCAGATTAATCAAGTGGATGTGCGATGAGCCAAGCAGAGAGGCAAGATCTGTCGGCCAGTTATCGTCATATGGGTCTTCAGTGCCAATGCCAAAGGTATCCGAGGCTCCAATCGCCACGTAGGTAATTTGCTTAACGCTTTGTTGATGCGACTTTGTCGTGCCGGATTGCCCCGCCACCGTTGTCGTATCCTGGGCGCAACCGGCGCTGACGAGCAGCAATACACATAACGAGAGCGCGAAGACACACCCATTCACGCGTCCATAGCGCGCCAGGCCAGTTCGCCGGTGGTTACGCCGCGCTTGCCGCGCGCGTGAAAGTAGGTCAAAGGCCATATATGAACCAGTCTACCTGGATTGCGGACGAATACGATGACATAAGATAGCTAAACAATCCCGGTTAAGATTATAACATATGGATATACAGTCGGCGGTGAGCAAACATTATCTCTGAACATACATACGTAAAAGGTTTACAGTAGCAAAACCAGGACGGCGGCTCTGCCGCCGCCCCTACCCTGTACCTCTGTCCCTGGCACATTTGGTGGGCAGGAAGGCGACTGCAAGGGTCGCCTCTACTATGAACGAGCCGAGGGGGCCGCTTTGTGTCATAGTAGAGGCGACCCTTGCAGTCGC
>DASTKD010000153.1:0-8567 GCA_035716135.1 Ktedonobacteraceae bacterium | reverse complement strand
GGCTACCCTTGCGGTCGCCTTCCGCACCTCCCAATATCTCTTTTCACCTCGAAGGATATAGATTCTTAATTAATGCCTGTTAGATTAGCCTGGGATCAAACGTAGTATTTGTGGGATGTGACAACTGATCCATAAGTGATGCTCTTTTTCCCGTCTTTGCGCATTTGTCCTGTTTTTGTGAACTATTTCATACTTTGTTACGTCTTTGCTATGGTATGCTTGCGCGGGGAACGTTTTTATATGCCGGGGTCAGGGTACCCCCACTATTGAAGAGTTATGATACAGTGCTTAAATCCCAGAAAATCGCACGATAATAGCGGTATTTCATCTTCTGCCGCCAATTCTGGTGAGAACGACGCTGCTATAACGGTAGCCGTCGATGAGCAGGTGGCGTGCCGCTTCTGTAAATATTTGTTGCGAGATGCGTCGCTTGGCGATTGCCGCGTGACGCGCTGGATTGGTTCCGGCGCGTTTGGCGATGTATACGAGGCTGAGCAGTCGCCGCCCCTCAGCAGGCGCGTGGCGATTAAGGTCATGTCGCTTGATCGCGTGGCCGACGAGGAAGCCGTCGAACTCTTCGCGCGCGAAGTCGGCGCTATCGCGGCCCTCGATCACCCCAATATTTTGCCGGTGTTGCGTGCTGACATTCTGGAAGATGGCCGCTCCTACCTGGTTATGAAATATGCCGCCCACGATTCGCTTCAGAAGTTTTGCCAGGCGCTGCCACAACAACTTTCGATCATGCCCACGATCACGCCAACCAGCGAATCCATTACTGATGAAATACCCCCGAAGCCGATTTCTGGCGAGACCATTATCATGGCCGATTCATCTGGTGAGGAAGATGCGGACGGCATCGACTACGACGATGAACTTGACGAAAGCCGCACCGTTGATCTTGAGAGCAGCGAGACCGCGCGGAATGAAGTTTCTCTTGATCCGTCACTGACTCCAATAGCGGATCAGGAGACCGTCATGAGCGAGCCGTCACGGGATGAAGCTGTGAATGAAGAGCAACGCGCCGCAAAGTTGCAGGATGAGGTGGTGAGCGGGCAGGATGAACAGGAGAGTGAGGAAACGCGGGAAATCGTCTCGCCCCCGACTATGGAAGCGCAGTTGCTCACAGCGCGGCAGTTGTTGCCCTATGTCGAGAGCGCGGCAGCGGCGCTGCAATACGCGCACGAACATAACCTGGTTCACCTGGATGTCAAACCGGCTAACCTGTTGCTGGATGGCAACGATCACCTGCTGCTGGCGGATTTCGGCGTCTCGGCCATTCTGGATGGCTATACCCATGCCTCGCTGCATTGTTACGTGGGAACGCCCGCCTATACCGCGCCGGAACAATGGTTGGAGCAGCCGCGCCCGGCCAGCGATCAGTACGCGCTGGCGATCACCTGCTACCAGTTGCTGACCGGCCACCTGCCTTTTACCGGCAATTTGTACTCCATCATGCATGGACACCTGCGCACGCCCCCGCCGCCGTTACGCGAATGGAATCCTTATATCTTGGAGCAGGTGGAAGCGGTCATCCTGCACGCGCTGGCGAAAGAACCCGCCGAACGCTATCACGATATGCTCGCCTTCGCCGCTGCCTACCGCGATGCTGTGGAGCAGGCCGCCAACGCGCAGACCGATGTACAGGGACGCAAGCGCACCGCTGTGCTGGCCGGACGAGAGCGAGATCAGGCCGTCGAAGAACTTCCCACCGTCTTGAACCCGCAGCCCGATGCAAAAGCGCGAGCGGCGAAGAAGGACGAAAGCGAGAATAAGGCCGCACCCCAGTCATTCGATCAAATAGCCGGTATAGATGAAGAGGTTGTGCCTTTTCGGGACCGGGGGAAGTTGCAGCCGCCATCGCGCAAAAAAGGAGGACGTTTGCTCGTCTTGCTTTTGCTGGTCTTTTTGCTGATGGGCAGCGGCACACTTGGCGCACTGCGCGTGTTCAGCCCCTGCCTGGTGGGTGTTTGTCCCGGTCTGAAGCTGAGTACAAATGAAGTGGATATGACTAATAGCGCGTCGCAAGTGATAAAGATCACCAATAGCGGTTCAGCCGATCTGCGCTGGAATATAGGATCACCACCTTCTTTCGATGCCTCCTGGCTTACGTATACGCCGCATAGCGGTACCCTCCTGGCCGGTAAATCGGCGCTGATAACACTCACGAGCAACGCGAGCCAATTGCAGAGCGGTGTTGATAGCACCGTGCTGCAAGTTGGGGGTCAGGGAGTGAATGCGCAGAATATTGTGGTCAAGCTTACCGTGCAGACGGGCCTGAATCTGATCTCGGCTACTGGCAGCGCGAACCCGTTTGTCTTTGACCAGTCCGGGCTGCATCCTGGCGCGCAAACGATTACCATAACCAATCACAGTAATCAGAGTTTCAACTGGTACGTTTCGTATAAATACGCCAACTCCTGGCTACAAGTGTCGCCGGAACAGGGAACAGTGCTGGCAGGCGCGAAAGGCACGTTGACCGTGAACGCGAACTTGCAGAGTCTTTTGCCCTTGCCATCTAAAGCGGAGACCTACCTCGCGGGATTTACTATTCTGGGCAGTCTTGACCAGGCAGACCCCGGCATCTTGAGCCAGTTTAGCTTTACGCTGGAAGTGAAACCGGTCGCCCCAACCGTGACACCGCCCGTCACCATCACCGTGACGCCGCAGACGGCTATATTTCCGCCTCTGACGCTCAACGCACAGTCGCCACAATCAAGTGGCGCGCCTGGCGCAGACCGTTCTGGTCATAGCATGGTGTGGGATGCTAATGACGACCTGTTCTTTGTCTTCGGCGGCATTGATGGTAGTGGCAGTCTGCTCAATGATCTGTGGTCTTATAATCCCGTTACAGGCCAGTGGTCGCAGATCAGCAGCGCGAACTCCACAAGCGGTACGTGCGCCAATAGCACCTGGCCCGCGCCGCGCATGAATGCCGCGATGGTCTGGGACAGCGTTCACCAGCAAATCCTCTTGTACGGCGGAGTGGGCGCGAATAATCGCTACCTGGGCGATCTCTGGTCTTATTCGCCGTCCTCTGGCGCGGGAAACTGGACGCCTATCGCCTGTTCTGGCAACGGGCCAGGCGCGCGCGCCGCCAACGCTGTCTGGAACGGTAGTCAGATGTTGTTGCCGGGGGGCATTGGTAAGTATGGCCCCGTTTCGGATTTCTGGGCCTATACTCCAACTCCCGGCAGCTCGGGCAACTGGCAACGCCTGGCTGAATTGCCGATGGGGCCGCGCGCCTATCAAACGCTGGCGTGGGATTCGACCGATAACCAGATGTTCACCTTTGGCGGCCTCGATTTGAGCGGGCAACAGCGCGATGATTTCTATGCATATAGCGCAAGTACAGGTTGGCGGCTCATCACGCCTGCGAGTGCATCGAATCCGAAAGCGAGGCAGCAGGCCATTGGCGTGTGGGATAGCAAGGATAATAAGCTGCTGCTATTGGGTGGTTGGAACGACAACGATCCCGCAGGCCCCTACTGGGGTTTGTGGGTTTACGACCCCGGCACAAACCTGTGGGACTTGCTTACCCCTCTGGATAAATCTGACGATCACATCATACCGGGGCGCACAGACGCAACGATGGTCTGGGATGCCAGAGATCAGGAGACTTTCATCTATGCCGGCGCGGGCAATGGCAAAGCCGGCAGTACGTTGAACGATTTGTGGTCGGTAACGAGCGGGTAACGATGCCCAACCGCCCCACTCCCCGGATGCCCCTCGTGGGCATCCGGGGAGTGGTGGAGCGGCGGCTCGTCACGCGATATTTTCTTCTTCACTCTCTTCTAATTGCGCCTCTGGCAATAGTGGCAACTGGTCGGGGCGCAGGATGGGCAACTGGCGGTAGACATCCGCGCCGGTCAGACCAGGGGTGCGCCAGCTTTTCACGGCTTGCAGGTCGCTGACGAATTCTGGTTGTAGATCGATGCCCAGGGCCTGCCAGATCAGGCTGATGGAGCGACGCGCGAAAGCGATGTTGTTGCGCGGCTCGATGCGGTCCAGATCTTCAAAGAAGAAGCCGCAACTGGTGAAGCTGCACTGCTGGTAGTATTGCGCTTCCAGTAGGAGCAGGGTGCGCTGCATCAGCGATGCATCGACGGATGGTTTGCCCTGTTGCGCCCAGAAACTTTCCAGCGTTTCCCAGCCGTTGCGGATGGGCAGGTAGGCATCACGAGCCGCCCAGGGATCGCGCAGTGTCTCGTCCGCGTATTGCTCGAAAAGCGGGTTGGCGCGGTCCGCCAGGTTGCGCAGGGCGCGGTTAAGCTCACCCTTCCAACTGCTATCGTTCTCGGTGCATTCGCAGCCCGTATCCCAGCGCGCTACGCCATGACCGCAGCTCCACGCGCTCGGCAGGCGCAAAGCAACCTCTTTTGTGGCCGGGTATATGCGCATATAGCGTTCCAGCGTGCAGACTTCAAAGCCGTAGGAGGGCGCGCCCACACGCAAAAGATGGGTCAGGAATTTATCGCGCCAGGGCTTATGATGGCCGTAAAGTTCGCCATCGGTGGCGATCAGGATCAACTGCGGTTCGCCTGCCGCCAGTTTGCTCTGCTCGAGATGTCCTGGCAGAAAGCCCGTGGCAAACTCATCGGCATTGCTGGTAGTGTTCCAATCGAAAGAGACACCGCCGGAGAGCGGCGCGTTGAAGAAAAAGACGGTGATGCTGCGGCCCTCGCGCAGTGGCAGGATATACGGCTCGGTCGGGTCGATGGATGTGGCGGCCTGCCAGGGAGCGAGGATGGTATAGGTGATACCATATTGCGCCAGCAAGTCCAGCGTCTCTATATCAACCGCCGTCTCCGCCAGCCACATACCGGTGGCTTTGCGCCCGTAGCGATGCTCGAAATCGCTCAAGCCCCATACAATTTGCGTGCGCTTATCGCGCGGTGAGGCGAGCGGCAGGATGGTATGGTTATAGGCTTGCGCCATCGCATTGCCGACGCCATAACGCGCCACGTTTTCGCGGTCGGCCTCGATGATACGCGCATACACATCGGGGTGTGCGTCCTCCAGCCAGCCAGCCAGGGTCGGGCCGAGATCGAAATTGATGTCGTCAAAATTGCCCGCTTCGGCGTTGGGGCAATAACATTCTTCGGTGATCTTTTCATTAAAATTGGCAAAAGGGGTCGCGGCAGGTTCAATGGGAATCTGATTTGTGAACGGGTCGTCGCGCGGCGGCTGATAAAAATGCCCGTGCAGACACAGGTATGCAGGGCCGGTCGGTCGTTTTTCTTCAGTTGTTTTTCTCAAATGTGATATGTCGAGCATAGAATTCCTTCCGGGTGTGTAGCCAACAGCAACGATAACACTGTCACTACAAGTACGTAACACGAATCCTTTCCAGTTTCATATCTCATGCTATATATTATACGCTACTATTCACATAATTTAACGGGGCGGTACAAATGCCGCCTCTCATGAGCCTTTACTCAGTCCCGGCTGTCATCCTGAGCGCAGCGAAGGATCTAACTCGCCACACCGAGATCCTTCGCTGCGCTCAGGATGACAGCCGGAGAGATGACACAGGGGGCGGGGACAAACGCCGCCCCCTGATGGGTTATGCGCTCAACTCCTGACGCTGTATATGATGACCGCTCTGCGCGCTAAGCAAGAATTCTTCGTAGGCTTCGCGCAAGCGGGGGTAGCGTAACAGGAAAACGCCGGCGTATTCGGTGGTGAGCGGGCGTGGCTGGCGCAGCAGGCGCATGTTCACCTCTTTAAGCAGGCGGCTGCCTTTCTTCCCGTTGCAACTTTTGCAGGATGCGACGAGGTTTTCCCAGGTTCCCGGACCGCCGCGCGAACGCGGGATCACGTGATCGAGCGTCAGTTCGCGGCTGCGCTTGCCGCAATACTGGCAGGTTTCGTCGTCGCGCAGCAGGATGTTGGAACGGGTGGGCTGCAGCACGAGGCGCGGTACGCGCACGTTGGCGAGCAATTGCACGATTACCGGGCGTTCCAGTTCGAGACGGCGGGCCTGAATGCTCTCCTCAATCAACTGACGAACGCTATCATCTACAAAGGTCACTTTTTGCCTGGAAAGCAACACGACGAGACGGCGTTCAGGGATGACTGAAAGAGGCTGGAGTGAAGAATTCAATACAAGAACAGCCATGAATGACTTCCCTTCCTCTCTGTCAGAGCCGAAACCAGATGCAGACAGCGAGCGAGAAGCTTGATTGGAGTGGAGGCAGGGGAATACCCCGACCCTTCAGCTTCTACCGCCGCCTGTGACGACGACCGGGCGGATAGGGATCGAAGCTATTTGCGCAGCCAGGTTGGTGGTGATGTAATGCGTAGCACCGTCCGCCCGTCCATTGCTCCTGAAAGGATTTCTGGAAAGCGGCGCTCAAACAGCAACATCCAGACTGGCTGGCCTGTTGTATTTGACTTGCCCGCATCTTTTTCTCCTGCTTAACCTGATCTGCTCGCACCTGCTTTGATACGCAAGTGCGCCATCCTGGTCGGGGTGAGAGGACTTGAACCTCCGACCTCAGCGTCCCGAACGCTGCGCGCTAGCCGACTGCGCTACACCCCGATTGAACAATTCCGCGCAAATGATCTCCTGGCCCTATCCAGTAAAACCATCTTAGAAAGTGTACATCATTCGCCTTCATACGCCTGTCAAGCGACCCGACACGAATTATATGCGCACCTCCCCTGCTTCAAGCATAGTATAGCATACACGGTCAATCTTTGACAATAGCCGAATCATCCCCAAAATCACCTCTTGCTTTCTTTCCTCGTCCACGCTATTATCCTGAAAATAAGTGGAAAGGGTGTTCAATAGCATGACGAAGAAGCTAGCCGACAAAACCTCGCAAGATCAACGACAGCCCTACGACAATCTCCTCAAATCACTGTTGGAAGGGCAGGAGAAGCAGATGCTTCCTTACTTTGTCCCTGGTGCTGAGTATTTAGAAACGCTTAATGTCGAAATCGTCAGAACTCCCTTGCGCGTCGATCGCGTCTACCTGGTCAAGCATAAGGGGCGCGAAAAGATTGCGCATTTGGAGTTCGAGTCCGGGCCGAACAATGATATGGCGGCCCGCCTACTCGACTATCACACGTACTTGTATCACAAGTATAAGTTACCAGTTAAATCAGTCATCGTCTATCCTTTTTCCACCAGGATGGCCGAGTCTCCCTTGCGAGAAGTCGATGAAGATGGTGAAATACTAACGTTCCATTTCCGGGTGCTGCCCCTGTGGCAATTGAAAGCCGAACGGTACGTCAATGAACATGCTGTTGTCATGTATGCTTTACTCCCTACAATGAAAGGTGTAAATGCGCCCCTGCTTCACAAAGCTATCGATGAGATGGTAGAATATTACAAAGGCGATGATACCCGGTTAGCGCAAGAATTCCGCTGGATGGGTATAGTTATTCGGAGAGTCACATCCATGCCGCGTACCGACAAACGCGAGATTCAGGAGCGATTAAATATGTGGGACGACTTGATGGAAAGAGACCCGAAGATGCGGAAAATACGCAAGGAGAGCGAAGCTAAAGGGAGAACCGAGGGCCTGAAAGAGGGGGTAGAAAAGGGCCTGAAAGAGGGAATGGCAGAGGGGTTACGCAACGCTATTGTCACTACTATTAGAGTACGCTTTCCTGATTTGACCGAGCTGGCGCAAGAAAGGGTAGCTCAAGTCAGCAAACCTGAAAAACTCAACTTGCTGATGGGTCAAATTGTGATAGCTCCTGATGAGAATGTGATCCGTTTGCTTCTCGATCTCGCTGCTGCCTGATAAAAGAGCAGCTTCATGCTGCATTTGTTTGATGTTGCCCGCAAAGGACGTTCTTTGTGAGAATCCGGTTAAGGTTCACAAAGAACGTCCTTTATCTTTGCAAATCTTTTACTAGTCGCTCCGCCAGTTCAAACGAGTAGTTCTGCCCGCGATCATGCGGATAAACCTGGAACATGTTGGCGACCCACAGCCCGTTAAGCGGCGCGCGCAATGGTGGGATGTGCTGGCGATATTCGGTAGTGACGATGGGCTGCGCGAAAGGCGCTTGAAAGAGCCAGCTTTCGGTAATCCATTGCTCTGAAAAGGATGGATTGATGCGCTTGAGGTGTGGCAAGAACTCCGCGATAACCTCGTCTTTGCTCATTTTGAAAAGCGGGTCATCCATTGAGCGATAGTTGCCGAGGTAGAGCAGGTGCCTGCCGCCGTATTCGGATGGCGGGCGATAGTTGGTATGCTCGACCAGGCTGGTAAAAGGATAGCCAGCATCGCAGGGGTTGATCCAGTAGCTGTCGGTCATCTGGCGATCCAGCGCGAGGATGAGGCATTGCGCTCCGTAAGCCTGCCCCCAATCGTAACGCGCGCGGTAATCGTCCGGCAGCGCGGGTATGAGGCGACAGGTGAGGCGCGTTGCCATTGTGGAAATGACGCGATCAAATGTCCACGTCCCGGAGCTGGTGCGCACCTCCCAGCGTCCATCATCGAGCGGCCGCGCGCTTTCCACGCGCGTTCCCGGCAGGACTTTGCCGCCCGCCTCGCTGATACGCTCGACTAATCGCTCATAAAGTAGCTGGAAGCCGCCGCGCAGGTAGCCCA
>DASTKD010000152.1:0-2849 GCA_035716135.1 Ktedonobacteraceae bacterium | reverse complement strand
GGTCGAGCATATCAAGGTCTTGAGCGTGCCGCGTGACCAAATCTGCATAGTAATCGGCCATGCGACTATAAACGCTATCGTCAAGCAAGTGGATGCGCGCATAATCGGCGATAGTCTGGTGCAGGGTATAGCGGCCTGGGCCGCTGCTCTCCAGCAAACCAGCATCGCTCAAAATATCCAGTGTTTCAACGGGTACACTGCTTACCGCGACAGCCGCTTCCTCGCTAAAGCTAGCCGGCTTGGGCGGGAAGACGGAGAGCGCGCGTAAGGCGAGTTGCTCCTGTTCTTCAAGCTGCCGGTCGCTTATAGCAATCACTGTTTGCAGGGAAAGTGGCATGGAGGGTGCCAGGCCGAGCGGGCGTTCCAATAGTGAGAGTGGTTCTGTGAGGCGCAGGCGTTCCCCTGCGGTTTGCAGGCGTTCAAGGGCGGTACGAATGCGGCGAGGCTGCGCGCCATGCTGCTGCGCGCGGAGATATTTGCCCATCAGCGTCAGGGCCAGGGGTAAGCCGCCGACCGCCTGCACTAATGCTCGCGCGCCCACCGGCTCGTTTTTCACCACTTCGGGAGCCAGGCGAGTCAACAGGGTCAGGCCATCGTCTGTACTCAACTCGTGCAGAATGGTCGGTTCACCACCGCCCGATGTAAAGTGCAGGGCAATGTTGGGGAAGCGCGTCGTGACAAGATACGCGCAGTGCGGGCCACCAATCTTGAAGGCTAGAGCCGCTTCAATGCGCCAGGCATCATCAATCACCAGCAGGAGCCTGCGCTGACCAATTATAGAATGCAGCATCCTCGACCAGTCTTCGATGCTTTTCAAGCGAGCGGTGTGCTGTGAGGTTAATCCGAACAGGGTTCCCCAGTGGTTCAGGATAGCAAAAACATCAGGAGTCGGCCCCAGGCCAGCCCATAAAACGCCATCCTCAAAATGAGCAAGTATCTCTTCGTCATGCGCGAGTTCTACCGCCAGCGTCGTTTTGCCAACACCCGGTAATCCATTAACAGCCGTGAGAACTACTCCATTCCCCGCGCACAATTGCTGCTTGAGTTCTTGAAAAACAGAGTCGCGCCCGATAAGCTTTGCCGCGCCCGACAATGGAGGAGGCAGCGTCGGGTCATAGATGGGAGCCAGCCGTCCCACCGGGAGCGCGATACCATGTTCTTCGCCTGGTTGCTCAATCTGAAAGGATTCTCGCGTTGTATCCTTCCCCGCTTCATCATTCAGCAGACCAAGTTCGCGCGCGTTCTTGCCAAAAACCGCGCACAGCTTTTGACGGTAGTACGGGCTGGGCGAGGCTGTCCCATGTTCCCAGCGACTCAAATAATAACGGTCCGCGCCAATCTCGTCCGCAACATACTTCTGTGACCAACCACGCAGTTCTCTTTCTTCTTTCAAACGCAAATTCGGCTTTGCCACAGACGTTTTTTTCATCGGAGTACGCTCCCTCTCCTGCACATCCACCAGAACAGGCATAGTCAAGCGGACGCCATCAATCGCGCCCCTACATTACGTAGCGTATGTACCGTGCGGTCTCTTTTTTTGTTACAACGCCTATGCTACACTTTTTTGCTGCTCATTGCAATAGGCAAAAATTCGTAGAGTTTAGACATCTTTAATGCAACCGTCAATCATATGTAGTTGGCGGTCGGCAAGAGCAGCCATGTTCGTATCATGGGTGACGACAACCAGCGTGCAGCCATGCTCGCGGCGCAAGTCATCGAGCAACGTCATAATTTGTTGTCCTGTGGCGAAATCCAGGCTGCCGGTAGGCTCGTCGGCCAACAAGAGCGGGGGCGAGGCGAGCAACGCGCGCGCGATAGCTACACGCTGCTGCTCGCCGCCGGACAACTGATCCGGGTAATGCTCCGCGCGGGACGCCAGACCCACCCCGGCCAGCAACGATGCCGCGCGTTTGCGCAACAAGTGACGCGCGGCATACGGCAACAATGGCAGCATCACATTTTCCAGAGCAGTAAGCGTGGGCAAGAGCGAAAACTGCTGGAACACTAATCCCACCTGTTCGCGCCGGAAACGCGCCAGCGCCGCCCCGCGCAGTTTATATGTCGAGTCGCAATCGCCAACCCGTATATTTCCGCCTGTAGGCCAGTCCAACGTGGCGCACAGGCGCAAAAACGTCGATTTTCCCACGCCCGAAGGACCAACAATGGAAACGTGCGCCCCCTGCTCAATACGTACATCGACGCCGCGCAGCACTTCGACCTCACCTGCTCTAGTGGCATAGCTAAAATGCGCCTGCTCGCAAACAATCATTTCCATCATCACGCCCTTTCCAGGTAAACGCTTTTCAACTCGCGCTGAGCCAGCGTATAAACGACAACGCTTGCTAACAACACTCCCAGCAGCGGGCCGACTGCCAGTACGCCCCCAACGATCCATAAGGGTGGTAGTGATCCGCCCATTACAATAACTCCCAACGCGAGTATGGCCCCTGCCGCACCGCTCAAAGCGCCTGTCTTCCAGCTTTCTTGCAACAGGCGCAGCAAGACATGTCGCTGTTCCCATCCTACCTTTGCCAACAGTGCCAGTTCATCGCGCCTCCCTCGTAGCAACAGGCTGGTACACAGCCATACAGTAAGCAACGCCGTCAGCGCTACCAGCACCACAAGCAACACCTGCGCGCCCACCAGCGCCACGCGCACCTGATTCCCTAGCACCGTAACGACCAGTTCGCGGTTCAATCCGCTCACCATCAAATATTCTATGGCTATAAGAAACACAGTAGCCGTAATAGCAATGCCACAAACCAGGGGCGCGGTGATACGAGCATGGAATGAGCCGCCTGATTTTCTAGCATATAAAATCCGGGTTACTTGATGAATTTTAACGGCCA
>DASTKD010000151.1:0-3428 GCA_035716135.1 Ktedonobacteraceae bacterium | reverse complement strand
TGGCCGTTAGAAAGATGTTGCGCCTGTTCGTACACTTTCTGAATAATGCCATCTACGGAAACGACATTTTCTCTCAGAGCGATTCTCCCCGTATCCAGTTGCGTGAGCGCGAGCAGGTCTTCAACCAGTCGATGCATTCGCTGTATTTCGGCGTACATGCCATGCGCGAGGCGGCGCGATGCCTCCATATCGCCCCTATCGGCCCCGATAAGCAGCATCTCTAAACTACCGCTCAGGGCGGTCAGAGGCGTGCGTAACTCGTGCGAGACATCGGAGACGAAGCGCTTCTGGCGCTGAAAAGCCGCCTCCAGTTGCGCGACCATGCGATTAAAAGAGAGCGCCAATCGCCCGATTTCGTCCTGGGTTGGAGGGGAATCGATGCGCATAGAGAGCGCCCCCTGCGCGATGCGGCGGCTGGCGCGCTCTATTTCGACAAGCGGGTGCAACGCGATGCTCACGAGCGGAAAAGTGAGTATTGCACCGAGGCACAGCGTGCCGACTACCCCAAGAAAGAGTATCAGGCGCAGTGTTGCCAGAAAGCCGTCGATGGAAGCTGTGGAAGTGCTGATCATCAAAATACCCACCGTTTGGGAGCTGCTTATGAGCGGGATAAGTACAACTAGCTGGCGCTTTCCCTGCGTATCCTTTACCAGCAGATAGCTCGTATTGGGCGTACTCGCGTCCGGCGTATTCGCGGCCAGTGTTTGTTGCACTTTGGCAGGCGTAAGGGTCACGGGCGACGGAGAAAATGGAAGATTGCTGGCAGGTATGAGAACATATCCTTCATTTGTGAGAATCGTGGCATTCGTGGTAGGGCTGGTGAGCCGGTCGGCCAGTTCAGTGGCTGCGGAACCGAAATTGGGCGATGGAGTGCCTGGCGGGAAATAAATACTGGACGGATAAAAAGGATGATTCTTTATTCCTCTCATCGCCAGGTGGGATTCGTTTTGTAAAACATTGACCTCGTTTGTCAGGAGGCTTTGTTCCGCGACAATTGAGATAACCACGCTTGACAGGCTTAACAGCAGCACAAGTAGGCCCAGTGAAAGTAAAACGAGCCGCCAGCGAATCGGGACGTGGTTTATCAGGCGGTATAATCGCCTTTTTTTCCCGCCTTTATCCATTTCATCCTCGAAGCGAATAACCCACTCCGCGTACCGTCTGAATCAACCGGGGAGGATTATCATGGAGCTTTTCGCGCAAGTGGCGAATGTAGACTTCGATGATGTTGTCATCCCCCTCATAATCATAGCCCCAGATACGCGACAGAATGATGTCGCGGGAGAGAACCTGTCGCGGGTGCATCAAGAATAATTCTAAGAGATCAAATTCACGAGGCGTCAACTCGATCGATTGACCCTGGCATGTCACCAGACGTGTCCCACGATCGAGGGTGATTTCATGAAACGTCAGGATATCCGCTCTTGTATTGCCGTGTCGCCGTAACACAGAGCGCGTGCGCGCCATCAACTCTCGAAAGGCAAACGGTTTTGTGATGTAATCATCAGCCCCAATATCAAGACCCGCCACGCGGTCATCAATGTCACCCTTCGCTGTAAGCATAATGATTGCCATATCGTGCAAGCGTCGAATCTGGCGCGTCACCTCCAGGCCATCATGACCTGGCAGCATAATATCGAGAATAACCAGATCGGGCTGCTCACTTAAAGCGGTTTGTACCGCGTCGGCCCCGGTCGTGGCCGTAAATACCTGAAATCCCTCGTAGGCAAAACCCATTTGCAGAAAGTCTATAATCTGTGGCTCGTCATCTACAATCAATACGCTCGGCTTCCTGGCCGCGTCATTTGCCTCATCCAATACTAACATGCTCCGTTGTCCCTGTTTACCGTCACTAAAAAAACACAAGTTGCATACATTGCTGTAAATATAGCAAAGTAAGCTGAAAATTCGCTGAATTTTGTCTTGTAATCTGCTTAGAGTATACAACTTCTCTGGCATAACATGCTCTCTGATTCAGCAAGTATTCAGCTTTTCCCAGTCTTTTTTTCAGGCAGGCGTGGCAAGATGGAGGCATATAAGAAAATAAGACTATGGGAGAGGCAATTGGTCAGTCTAAAAGAACAGGTCAGAAAGCATAACCAGATACAGTGTGGTTCTTTGTTCAATAGCCTGGTAAAACAGGCAACTATTCAACCAGACGCAATATATATGATAGAGGCGGAGAGCGGGCGCGAACTTACCTACGCGCAGTCGCTCGCCGCCGTGAATGCGATTCGGCAAACCCTCGGTACCACGCCGCGCAAAATTGTACTTTCACTTCCGGGGAGCTTAGCCAGCGCCGTACTCTGGCTGAGCGCGTTGAGCGGCGGCCATCACCTGGTACCCGTGTCACCCGATGCCACCGCTAGAGAGAAATCTCTCATCGCGCAAAGGCATCAACCGGATGTAATCATCGTGGAGCAGGCGGCGGATGCGCGCAGCTTCGACTGTCCTGGCGCGACCATAATGTCCCGTGACGAGTGCGAAACGCTCATGCAGCAGGCATCTTCGCGGGATGCTTTGGAACCGGTGGAGGGACGGGTATATCTGGGTACATCAGGTACGACGGGCGAGCCAAAGTGTGTCGTATTGACCGAACGGCAAATCGCCTGGACGGCAGAGCATGTGCGCAGCAGTCATGGTCTCACCAGCGCAGACCGGGGATTGACTGTACTGCCGTTCTTTCATGTCAATGCTCCCGTCGTCAGCCTGTGCGCCTCGCTACTGGCAGGCAGCGCCGTCGTCATAGGCAGGCGCTTCAGCAGGCAGCGTTTCTGGTCATGGATCGAGCAGTATAACATCACCTGGGCCAGCATTGTGCCAACCATCGTCGCCATTTTACTGGAAACAGAGAAGCCGGCCTTCCTCCCTGGCTCTCTGCGCTTTGTGCGAACGGGGTCTGCCGCCTTGCCTGGGGCAGACCTGCGCGCTTTTGAAGCTCGTTTCGGCATTCCCGTGATTGAAACCTACGGATTATCGGAAGCGGCGAGCCAGGTTGTAGCCAACCCTGTTCCCCCCGGTATGCATAAACCAGGCTCGGCGGGTCTGCCGGTGGGTGTGGACCTGCGTATCTGCTACCCGTACATCCCTGACGAGGGGCGAGAGCTACGCGATGTCGCGCCAGGGGAAACCGGCGAGATATGTGTTGCCGGACCGGGCGTGATACGCGCGTATCAGGACGATAGAGGGCAAGAGTCATTTCAAGACGGCTGGTTTCGCAGCGGCGATCTGGGCTACCTCGATGAGGATGGCTACCTGTTTATTAAGGGTCGCCTGCGCGAGGTCATTATTCGCGGGGGCGAGAACATCGCGCCCCGCGAAATCGAGGAAGTGCTTCAGGGCCATCCGGCTGTGCGCGAGGTCGCCGTCGTGGGACGCCCTGATCCTGTCTATGGTGAGCAACCGGTTGCCTATCTCACTGTGCGCGA